>NZ_JBOCEF010000007.1:0-138798 GCF_050586345.1 Rhodovulum sp. DZ06 | reverse complement strand
GGCGGTGTGGTTGGGGTTTTGGGGGGGTTGGGCGGGGTGTTCCCCGGGGGGGGGGGGGGGGGGGGGGGGGGGGGGCGCCCCCCCCCCCCCTCCCCCGCACCCCCTCCTCCCGCAAACTGGGCGTTGTGCGTTGCTTGCGCGTCGCGTGGGATGAGCCAAGGCGCGCGGCTGCCGGACCTCGCGGTCCTTCGGCCCGCATCGGCCCGCCCGCCCCGCGCCATGGGCGCGTCTCCCCCTTCAGCGCGCCCCGGGCCGAGCGCCCGGCGCTTCCACCGCGCGCGAGGGCTTCAGCCGGGTCAAGGCTGCGCAGCACCGCCGCAGGCGGCCTGGCCTTGACGCGGCTGAAGCCCGACCAACGCTTGAGGGAGCGACCTGGGGGGAGGTTCCTCCCCTCAGGCGCTTCAAAGCAGCATCCATCCGCTAATAACCGCCGCAACGCTCCCCATCCCGGGCGCTCCACCACTTTCGGGGGTTCTCAAGGGGGCGTTGCCCCCTTGATCGGGGGACCGGGGGCGGAAGCCCCCGCCACGCCTCAGAGCCCCATCATCTCCCGCGCCTCCGCTGCGCTCGCCACCTCGCGCCCGGCGTCGCGCGCGGTCTTCGCCATGGCCTCGATCAACTGCCCGTTGGAGGACGCCTTCTCCCCGCCGGGCAGGTAGAACGTGTCCTCGAGCCCCGTGCGCAGGTGCCCGCCCAACTCGGCCGTCTTCGCATGCAGCGGCCAGATCTCGGCCCGGCCGATGGCGGTGACCTGCCAGCGGGCGTCCTCGGGCGCCAGGCGCTTGAGGATCGGCAGCAGCTCCGGGTCCGTCGGCATCCCCGACGCCACCCCCATCACGAAATTCATCTGCGGCGGGCCGGAGAACATCCCCGCCTCGCGATACATGCCGACGCTGCGCACGATGCCGGTGTCGAAGCACTCGAATTCCGGGATCGCGCCTGCGGCGAGGATCACGTCGAGGAAGGCCTGGACCTTCTCGACCGGGTTGTCGAACAGGATCGGCGCCCAGGCCCAGGACCCGTCGCGGCGGGTCTTGAGGTAGTTCAGAGAGCCCGCGTTGCAGGCCGCCATCTCTGGCCGCGTGCGGGCGATGCAGTCGAGCGCCTGCTGGTAATCCGGCCCCACGACGCCCGAGGTGTGGTTGATGATGACCCCCGGGCAGGCCTCGCGGATCGCGGCCTGCACCTCGCGCGACAGCTCCGGGTCCCAGGAGGGAAGATGGCCCATCCCCTCCTCCTGGCGGCGCAGGTGGATATGCATGACGCTGGCCCCGGCCTCATAGGCGCGGCGGGCCTCGGCGGCCATCTCGGCGGGCGTCACGGGGACGTCGTGCTGGCGCGGGTCGGTCAGAACGCCGTTGATCGCGCAGGTGATGATGGCCTTCGACATGGGGGTTCCTCCGGCAGGGGCTGATCTCGGCCCCCATCTAGCCCCTCCGCCCGGCGGCCTGCTTGCGCGAAGCCGCTGCGCCTTTCCCCCCCCTTGCGGCGTTGATCCAAGGGGGGCGTTTAGGATAGCGTTTTAAAAACACATGCTGTTGGGAGGCGGCGATGCAGATGGACCGAGGCCGGGACGTGATGATCGTGACCGGCGCGCGCGTGTTCTACGCGGGGCTTCTGGGCGCGCGGATGAAGCCGCGCAAGCTGGGGGGCGCGGGGATCTACGTGGCCCCCTCGGGGCGCTTTCGGCTGCGCTTCGGCGACGGGCCGTGGCAGGAGCGCGCCTCGGCCTTCATCCCGCCCTGGACGGCGCACGAGGTCGCCTCGGACGGCGCGCGCATCATCAGCCTGCTGATCGAGCCGGAGAGCGTCGCGCCCGACGCGCTCGCCCGCCTGGCGCGCGATTTCGGCGAGGCGCCGGACCAAGCCGCCATCGCCCGCCTGCGCGCCGCCCCGGCCGCGGCCGCGGGGCGGATGGAGACGGAAGATCTCGACCGCCTGACGCTGGGCCGGGCGCTGGCGCCGCGCGCGCTCGACAAGCGGATCGCCGCGGCGCTGGCGCTGATCGACGAACAGGGGCTCGAGGCGCCCATCGCCGCCGATGACTGCGCGGCGGCGGCGGGGCTGTCGACCTCGCGCTTCCTGCATCTCTTCAAGGACGAGACCGGGACCGCCTTCCGCAATCACCGCGCCTGGCGGCGGGCGCGCAGCTTCCTGCACCTGGCCAACAGCGAAGACAGCCTGACCGACGCCGCCTTCAGCCTCGGCTACCCGGACAGCAGCCATTTCAGCCGCTCGATCCGCAAGACCTTCGGGCTGAAGCCGCGCTCGATCCGCATCGGGTCGAAGGGGCTCGCCGTCCACGCGCCGCCGCTGCCCGCATAGGCGAAAGCGGGTCGGCGCAAGACCGGCCCGCGCCGCGCCCGCTATCAAGTTCCCCGACGCAACACGACACGCGAAGGGGCGCCCATGGCCCGCATCGGCACCGCCATCTCTCCCGATTCCCCCGCCTTCCGGGACAACGCCGCCGCGATGACGGCGCTGCTGGACCGGGTCGAGGCCGCCGAGGCCCGCACCCGCGCCGCCTCGGAACGCGCCCGCCCGCGGTTCGAGAAGCGCGGCCAGTTGCTGCCGCGGGACCGGGTGGCGCTGCTGCTCGACCCCGGCGCGCCCTTCGTGGAGCTGTCGACCCTGGCGGGGTTCGGCCTCGACACCCCGGACCCGGAGAAGTCCGTGCCCGGCGGCGGCGTGGTGGCGGGGATCGGCTACGTCTCCGGGACCCGCTGCATGATCAGCGCGTCCGATTCCGGCATCGCCGCGGGGGCGCTGCAGCCCATGGGCCTCGACAAGCAGTTGCGGGTGCAGGAGATCGCGCTCGAGAACAAGCTGCCCTACATCCAGCTGGTCGAAAGCGCGGGCGCCAACCTGATGGCCTACCGGGTCGAGGATTTCGTGCGCGGCGGCCAGCTTTTCGCCAATCTCGCGCGGCTCTCCGCCGCCGGGCTGCCGGTGGTGACAGTGACGCATGGCAGCTCCACCGCCGGGGGCGCGTACCAGACGGGCCTCTCGGATTACATCGTCATGGTGCGCGGGCGCACGCGGGCCTTCCTCGCCGGGCCGCCCCTCCTGAAGGCCGCGACGGGGGAGATCGCGTCGGAGGAGGAGCTTGGCGGGGCCGAGATGCACACCGCCGTGTCGGGCCTTGGCGATTACCTGGCCGAGGATGACCGCGAGGCGATCGGCATGGCCCGGCGCATCGTGGCGGGGATCGACTGGCCCGTCGGGGACACGGGCGCGCGGGAGGCCGCCGAGCCCGCCTTCGACCCGGAAGACCTCCTCGGCCTGATGCCCGCCGATTACCGCAAGCCGGTCGACATGCGCGAGATCATCGCGCGGATCGTCGACGGCTCCGAGTTCGAGGAATTCGGCGCCCGCTACGGCGCCGCCACCCTCTGCGGTTTCGCCCATATCGCCGGGCGGCCCATCGGCATCGTCACCAACAATGGCCCCATCGACCCCGACGGCGCCGCCAAGGCCACGCATTTCATCCAAAGCTGCTGCCAGGCGCGCACGCCGATCCTCTACCTGAACAACACCACCGGCTTCATGGTGGGCCGCGCCTACGAGGAAGGCGGCGCCATCAAGCATGGCTCGAAGATGATCCAGGCGGTGGCGAATGCCGATGTGCCGCAGTTCACCATCTATTGCGGGGCGAGCTTCGGGGCCGGGAATTACGGCATGTGCGGGCGCGGCTTCGCCCCGCGCTTCTGCTTCTCCTGGCCCAACGCCCGGACCGCGGTGATGGGCGGAGAGCAGGCCGCCGGCGCCATGGCGGTGGTGACCGAGGCCAAGGCCGCGCGGGCCGGGCAGCCGGTGGACCAGGCGCAGCTCGACGGGCTCAAGGCGAAGATCATCGCCAATTTCGACGCGCAGATGGACGTGTTCCACACCTCGGCGCGGCTGCTGGACGACGGGGTGATCGACCCGCGCGACACCCGCGCGCTGCTGATCGAGCTGATGGCCGTCGCGCGCGAGGCCGAGGCGGCTTGCCCTCGCCGGATGCAGTTCGGCGTGGCCCGCCCGTGAGCGCCCTTCACCAGCCCCCCGCCCCTTCCAAGACCCCAGAGGGCCGCAAGATGACCGCTCCGACCCCTTTCACCCGCCTTCTGATCGCCAACCGGGGCGAGATCGCGGTCCGCGTGATCCGCACCGCCCGCGCCATGGGCCTCTCGACCGTCGCGGTGCATTCCGAGGCGGACCGGGACGCTTTGCATGTGCGGCTCGCCGACGCCGCGGTCTGCATCGGCGGCCCGGCGCCCGCCGACAGTTACCTGCGCATCGACCGGATCATCGACGCGGCCAGGGCCACCGGGGCAGGGGCCATCCACCCGGGCTACGGTTTTCTCGCTGAGAATCCCGGCCTGCCGGAGGCCTGCGCCGAGGCGGGGATCGTGTTCGTCGGCCCCTCGGCCCGCGCCATCGCGTCGATGGGCGACAAGGCCGGGGCCAAGGCGCTGATGCGCGATGCGGGCGTGCCCGTGGTGCCGGGCCATGACGGCGAAGACCAGTCGTCCGAGGCATTGACGCGCGAAGCCGCCGCCGTGGGATTCCCGCTGATGATCAAGGCCGTGGCGGGCGGCGGCGGGCGCGGGATGCGGCTTGTCGAAAGCGCGGAGGGCTTCGCCGACGCCCTCGCCTCCGCCGCTTCCGAGGCGAAGGCGGCCTTCGGCGACGGCCGGGTGCTGCTCGAACGCGCGGTGATGACCCCGCGCCACGTGGAAATCCAGGTCATGGCCGACCGCCACGGGAACGTGGTGCATCTGGGGGAACGCGACTGCTCGGTCCAGCGCCGGCACCAGAAGCTGATCGAGGAGGCCCCGTCCCCCGCGGTGGACGCGGCCCTGCGCGCCCGCATGGGCGAGGCCTCGGTCGCCGCCGCCAGGGCCATCGGCTACGAGGGGGCGGGGACGTTCGAATACCTGCTCGACGCCGACGGCGCGTTCTATTTCATGGAGATGAACACCCGCCTGCAGGTCGAGCACCCGGTCACTGAAGCCGTGACCGGCCTCGACCTCGTGGAGCTCCAGCTGCGCGTCGCGATGGGCGAGGCGCTGCCGATCCGCCAGGAGGACGTGCGCATCACCGGCCACGCCATCGAGGCGCGGCTCTGCGCCGAAGATGCCGAGGCCGGGTTCATGCCCCAGTCCGGGCGCCTCGCGCTCTGGCGCCCGGCCGGGGGGCTGCGCGCCGATCACGGCCTCTCGGACGGCGCCGAGATCCCGCCCTTCTACGATTCGATGATCGCCAAGCTGATCGCCCATGGCCCCGACCGCGACGCCGCCCGGCGGCGGCTGATCGCGGGGATGGAGGGAACGGCGGCGCTCGGCGTGCGCACCAACCGCGCGTATCTCGCCGCCGCGCTCGGCCACCCGGTCTTCGCGGCGGGGCAGGCGACCACCGGCTTCATCGGGACGCACGGCGCCGACCTCTCCGCGCCCGAGGGGGCCGAGGCCCGCGCCGCGATGCGCGCCGCCGCGCTGCTGCGCGCCGGGCCGCGCGCCCGCCTCTCGCATGGCTACGCCGCGCCGCTGCGCCTCGTGCGGGACGGGCGCGAATACGGGCCCCGCGTCGCCTCCGGCCCCCGCGGGGCGATGCGCGTGGAGATGGAGGGCGAGGCCCCCCTGTCGCTGCGCGTCCTCGGCAAGGACGGCCCGCGCGTGACCTACGAGGAAGACGGCCTGCGCCGCGCCGCCCTGCTGCTGGCCGAAGACGGCGCGGTGGAGATCCAGGAAGACGCCCTGTCCGGCGGCCTCTCCTTCGACTACCGCGACCTGAGCTTCGCGCCGCTGCTGTCGGCCGAGGCGGCGGGCAGCGACGGCAAGCTGCGCGCCGCCCTGAACGGCGCGGTGGTGCGGGTGGCGGCGGCGGAGGGCGAGACGGTGGAGGCCGGGGCCGTGCTGGTGGTCCTCGAGGCCATGAAGATGGAGCACGCCCACACCGCCCCCGTCGCGGGCAAGGTCGCCGCGGTCCACGTGGCCGAGGGCGCCCAGGCGGCCGCGGGCGCGGTGCTGGTGGAGATCGAGGCGGGCTGAGGCCCGCGCCGCCCGCGCGCCGGAAACGAAACGGGGCGGCGGAGTTTCCTCCGCCGCCCCGTTGGCGTCCGACCCGCGCCGCTTACCTGGCGTAGCTGCCCATCATCTTGGTCAGGATCTGCAGCATCACCTCGTCCGCGCCGCCGCCGATCGAGGTCAGGCGCGTGTCGCGATAGATCCGCGCCAGCGGGCCGTCTTCGCTGTACCCCATCCCGCCCCAGAACTGCAGGCACCCGTCCACCACCTCGCGCGCCAGCCGCCCGGCCTTGAGCTTCGCCATGGTGGCGGTGCGGGTGGCGTCCTTGCCGGCCATCATCTCGGCCACGCCGCGCCAGTTGAGCGCCGAGAGCGCCTCGAGCTCGGTCTGCATCTCGGCCAGCTTGAAGGCGACGTACTGGTTGTCGAGGATCGCCTTGCCGAAGGCCTTGCGCTCGGCCGTGTATTCCAGCGTCAGGTCCAGCGCCCGCTGCGCCGCGGCGGTGGTGTTCAGCGCGCCCCAGAGGCGCTCGTTCTGGAACTGCTCCATCTGGTAGACGAAGCCCATGCCCTCCTCGCCGATGCGATTGGTCGCCGGCACGCGCACGTCGTCGAAGAAGATCGTCGCGGTGTCCGAGGCGCGCATCCCCATCTTGACGATGCGCTTGGTCACCTCGACCCCTTTCGACTTCATCGGCACGACGATCAGCGACTTGTTGCGATGCGCGGGCCCGTCGCCAGTGTTGCACAGAAGGCAGATCCAGTCGGCCTGCGCGCCGTTGGTGATCCAGGTCTTGGAGCCGTTGATGACGTAATCGCCGCCATCCATGCGCGCCGACGTGCGGATCGCGGCGACGTCGGACCCCGCGCCCGGCTCGGACACCCCGATGGCCCCGACGCTGGTCCCGGCGATGGCGGGGCGCAGGAATTCCTCGCGCAGCGCGTCGGAGCCGCGCGCCTCCAGCGCCGGGGTGCACATGTCGGTCTGCACCCCGAGCGACATCGCGACCCCGCCCGAGGCGCATTCGCCGAGCGTCTCGGCCACCACCGCGGCATAGGACCAGTCGAGGCCCATGCCCCCCCAGCGCTCGCCCTTCGCCGTGCCGATCAGGCCCAGCGCGCCGAAAGAGCGCATGACCTCGTGCGCCGGGTAGATCCCCGCCGCCTCCCACGCATCGGCGTTGGGGGTCACCACCTCGGCCAGCCAGCGGCGGGTGGTGGCGCGCAGTTCCTCGTGCTCATGGGTCAGCTGCATGGGATCCTCCCTCGTGTCGCCGCGAAGGCTAGGGCCGCGCCCCCGCGCCGGTCTTGCGCCGAGCGGCTGGCCCTTGCGTCAGGCGGGGGGCGTCAGGCGGGGGCAGGGCCCCATTGCCCCCCGCGCCGCGGCCCCTATGTCCCGTAGCATGACACGCGCTTCCACGATCACCGGCCCCGTCCTTTTCCTCGACCATGCCGCCGAGGGGCGCCTCGCGCTCGCCGCCCTGTTCGTCGCGCCGCCCGGCGTGGCGATCCCGCCGATCGAGGCCGGGGGGCGCAGCCACGAGGCGGTGCAGATCAACGATTACGGCGAACGCCTCGCCTGGCGGATCCGGTTCCAGGTGCCCGCCGACGCGCCCTCCTCCTATCGCTGGGACGGCGAGGACTACGCGCTCGCGGGCGACATGGGGGGCGATCTGCGCATCGCCTACGTGTCCTGCAATGGCGAGGAGATCGGGGACCTCGACCGCGAGGGGTCCGAGCGCAACGCGATGTGGGCGCGGCTGGGCGCATCGCACCGCGAGGCCCCCTTCGCGCTGCTCCTGCATGGCGGCGACCAGGTCTATGCCGACGAGGCGACCAAGGGGCACCGGCTGGGCGACGGCTGGCCCACGAAGGTGCCCGAGCCGGAGTCGGACGCCGAGCTGGAGGATTTCCGCCGCCACCTGCGCGACTGTTTCTCGGCCCGCTATGACGCGCTCTATGCCGCGCCGGAATTCGCCTGGCTGGCGGCGCGGGTCCCGTCGCTGATGCAATGGGACGACCACGACATCTGCGACGGCTGGGGATCCTTGCACATCAACGGGACCGGCAGCCCGGTCGCGAAGGTGCTGTTCGAGGCGGCGCGCGAGGCGTTCCTGACTTTCCAGCACGCGGCCTCGGACGGAGACCTGCCCGCGCGCATCCGCCCCTCGGACGGGCCGGCGCTGAACTGGTCGGTGGACCTGCCGGGGCTGCGGCTGCTGGCGCCGGACCTGCGGGCCGAGCGCACGCCGCACCACGTGATGCAGGACGAGGGGTGGGGCTTCATGGAAGACGCCGCCGCCGCCCCCGCGCCCGCGCGCACGCTGATCCTGTCCTCGGTCCCGCTCCTCGGCCCGCGGTTGTCGCTGCTCGAGCGGATGATGGGGCTGATCCCCAAGATCCAGAAATACGAGGACGACCTGCGCGACCAGTGGCAGAGCCGCGCGCATCGCGCGCAATGGCGGCGGATGCTGGGGCTGGTGCGGGACATCCTGTCGAAGGAGGGCGCCGAGGTGACGGCGGTCTCGGGCGAGATCCACCTCGCCACCCGCGCGCACATGTCCTTCGGGGTGGAGCGCGAGCTGCACCAGCTCGTCGCCTCGGGCATCGCGCACCGCCCGCCGCCCAACCTCTGGGCCCGCACGCTGGGCGCGCTGGCCACGCTGGGCGAGGACCCGCTGCCCGACAGCCCCATCACCATCGAGCGGATCCCGGGCCAGAAGACCCGCTATGTCGCCCAGCGCAACTTCCTGACCCTGGCGCGCGAAGACGGCGCCTGGTCGGCGCGCTGGTGCTTCGAGGAAAGCGGCATGTCGCCGCCGCTTCAGATCTGAGGCGCGGGCGCGTTTCGATAAAGTAATACTTAATCTTTAGCGCATTTTTAACGGAAACCCTGAACGCATCCCGGGTTACAACGGGGGCCGGCGCCTGCCGGGCCCGCCTTGCAAGGCATGCGCGGGACCCGGCGTCCCGGGCGCAGCCTTGATGGAGATATGACGATGCTTCGTGCGCTTGCGGTTTGTTCCGCGCTTCTCGCCCCCGGCGCGGCCCTGGGTCTGACCACGGTGACGGTGGACGGCACGGCTTCCGGCGGGTTCGGCGTGGATGTCCAGGAGATCATCTTCACCCCGCTCGCCGCCGGGCCGGCGCTGACGGGCGGGACCACCTACCGCTTCAGGGCGACGGGCCAGGTCGACACCGGCTCGGGCTTCAGCGGCCCCGAGGGGATCTTCTTCGACTTCGCCGCAGTCTCCAGCTCGATGCTGACGCCGCTGCAGGAAGCCGCGGGCCTGACGAGCTCGGCCGCGACCGACGTGGCGGGCGGGTTGATGGCGATGTTCGTGGAGACGGGCGAGCTGCCGGTCGCGGACGCCTTCGACGTGGACGCGGGGGGCGATCTGTCGGTCGAGGGCCTGTTCTATGTCGGCGCGATGCTGCTGTTCACCGCGCCGACCGACGGCCAGGTGTTCTTCGGCGTGAACGACCTGCGCCCGGGCAACAATATCGGGGCGTTCGAGGTGACGGTGGGCGAGGTTCCGCTTCCCGCGGGCGCGGCGCTGCTGTTGTCGGGGATCGGCGGGCTCGCGGCCTTCCGGCGCCGGGCGGCCTGACCGGGGCGCCCGTGACAGGGCGTCTGCGGGGCAGGGCGGTGCGCCATCAGGGCGCCCCGCCCTCGGGCCGTTCGGCAAACGAAAAGGCCGCCAGCGGGTGCGTGGCGGCCTTTTCGATGCAGGGTGGAAAATGTTGGCTGGGGAACCTGGATTCGAACCAGGACCGACGGAGTCAGAGTCCGCTGTTCTACCGTTAAACTATTCCCCAGCAGAACATTTTCACCGACCGGACCCGCGCCGCTTTCGAACCGCCGCCCCGTCGGTGAGCGGTGATCTACAGAAGCCGCCCGGCGGGGTCAACACCCTCCGGCGGAAAAAATGCGCGGGCCCGGAAATCTTTTCCGGGGCGCGCGCGACGGGGCCCCCCGGAGAAGATTCCCGGCCCCGCCGCGCCCCCCGCGACGCCCCCCCCGCGCCGCGCCGCGGCCCGCCTCTCCGGCCCCCGGGGCGCTTGCCAGAACCGGGGGGCGGTGATATGGGCCGCTCGACCCCCGCGCGCCGGGGCCCTGCGCCCGCGGCGCACCCTGCGCGCGCGGACCCGACCCAACACTTACGCACGAGGCCAGGCGCATGCCGAAGATCAACGGCAACGAAATCCGTCCCGGGAACATCATCGAGCATGACGGCGGCCTGTGGATCGCCGTCAAGACCCAGCATGTGAAGCCCGGCAAGGGCGGCGCCTTCGCCCAGGTCGAGCTCAAGAACCTGCGCAACGGCTCCAAGCTGAACGAGCGCTTCCGGTCGGCCGACAAGGTCGAGCGCGTGCGCCTCGAGCAGAAGGACCAGCAGTTCCTTTACGAGACCGACGGGATGCTGGTCTTCATGGACAACGAGACCTTCGAGCAGATCGAGCTGCCCGCCGACATCCTCGGCGACCGCCGCCCGTTCCTGCAGGACGGCATGACCGTGAAGATCGAGTATTACGAGGAAGAGGCGCTGTCGGCGACCGTCCCCGAGAAGGTGACCTGCACCATCGAGGACACCGAGCCGGTGGTGAAGGGCCAGACCGCGGCCAACAGCTTCAAGCCCGCCACCCTCGACAACGGCGTGCGCGTGATGGTGCCGCCCTTCGTCGGGACCGGCGAGGCGATCGTGGTCAACACCGAGACCTTCGAATACGTCGAGCGCGCCTGACCGCGCGCCCCACGCGCCGGGCCCCCCGGCGCGCAAGATGACAGGGGCGGCGGGCCGACCGCCGCCCCGTTTTCCGTTCCCGGCCCCGGCCTTTGCGCACGGGTCCGCGGGGGCGCCCGACCGCTCCCCCGCCCAGATCCCAGGAGGCCCGCGATGCCCACCGTTTCCGCGACCCTGACCGTCATGATCCGCGCCGCGCGCAAGGCCGCCCGCGGCCTGCTGCGCGACTTCAACGAGGTCGAGAACCTGCAGGTGTCCCGCAAGGGCGCCGCCGATTTCGTCTCCCGCGCCGACACCAAGTCCGAGGAGGTCCTGAAGGAGGAGCTGCTCAACGCCCGCCCCCATTATGGCTGGCTGGGCGAGGAGACGGGGAGCTTCGAGGGCAAGGACCCGACCCGGCGCTGGATCGTCGACCCGCTCGACGGCACCACCAACTTCCTGCACGCGATCCCGCACTGGGCCGTGTCCATCGCGCTCGAGCACAAGGGCGAGATCGTCGCCGCGGTGGTGCTGGACGCGGCGAAGGACGAGATCTACGCGGCCGAGAAGGGCGCGGGCGCGTGGCTGAACGACCAGCGCATCCGCGTGTCCTCGCGCGGGGAGATGACCGAGTGCCTGTTCGGCTCGGGCATGCCCTTCGCGGGCAAGGGCGACCTGCCCGAGACGCTGCAGGACATGGCGCGCCTGATGCCGCGCTGCGCGGGGATGCGCCGCAACGGCGCCGCGGCGCTGGATCTCGCCTGGGTCGCCGCGGGCCGCCTCGACGGGTTCTGGGAACGCCGCCTGCAGCCCTGGGACATCGCCGCCGGCATCCTGCTGGTGCGCGAGGCCGGCGGCTTCGTGCAGGACCTGAACCTCGAGGAGGCGAACCCGCTCAAGACCGGGTCCGTCATCGCCGCCAATGCCGAGATCTTCGACCGCTTCACCAAGGTGCTGCGCACCTGATCCGCCGCGCCTGGCCGGCCGCCTCGACCGGCGCCTTCCGAACGGCCCGCTCCCGACCCCGGGGGCGGGCCGTTTGCATGCCCGGGCGCCGCCTGCGGGGGCGCCGCGGACGCAAGCCAAGGGGCCGCCGCCCCTTCCCCCTCCCTCGAAACGCCTTACCTGTCCCCCGCGACCGTGCGATGCCTTGGCGCCCAAGCCGCCCCCGCTTAAGCATGGTCCCGACCCCCGGGCGCCGCAGGCCCCGGATGACGACAGACGCCAGAGCGCACGACCCCGGAGGAGGGGGCGCGCGCCCTCCAGGACGACGACGGCTGCATAACGGCCGCCCCGGCGCCGCCGGGCGAGACGCAGGGACCCACGCATGACCCGCATCATCGATTTCTTCCTCGACATCTGGGACCGGCTGATGGCCTTCCTCGGCCTCGACCGGATCTACCGACGGGGCCGCGAGAAAGCCTTCGAGGGCCGCTCGCCCTTCGGCCGCCTGCTCGGCTGGGGCCGCCCGCTGCTGGCGCTGCTGGCGCTGGCCTGGGTGGTGTACGCGATCTGGACCTTCTCGATCACCCGCAGCTTCGACCTGCAGTTCCCGCAGAAGGCGATGATCGCCGCCGCCACCGCCCCGGTGCAGACGGGCGAGCAGACCGAGGCCGGGGCGGGGACCGAGTCGAAGACCTGCACCCGCAGCTCGATCGTCGACATCCAGGGCGCGCTGATCGACCAGGTGGTGAACCAGGACGAATGGGTCGCGGCCAACCCGGTCTACAAGTTCGGCCTGTTCGGCATCCTGCCCTGGGAGGCGACGCCCTTCTTCGACAACAAGATGTCGTTCCAGATCGGCGTGCTCGACATGGTCAAGAACACGGCGCGGGAGCTTGAGACGAGCCTCGGGCGCGTGCGCGGCACCTCGGCCGCCGACACGGACCTGCAGGGCGCGCTGTCGCGCCTCCAGGTCAACGAGCGGTCCTGGGTGTTCAACAACCCGTTCGATCCGCAGCTCAACACCCTGACCGTCTCGGCCCCGAACTCCTATCGCGGCGCGATCCGGCTCTACGAGCAGTTCAACACCCGCCTCGCCTCCTGCGACGCGCTGTTCGACGCGCGGGCGGACAACCTGTTCAACGTGCTGATGATCTACACCTCCTCGCTCGGCTCGATCTCCGAGCAGCTCTCGCAGCGGTCCCGCGGCGAGGAGTGGGACGTCGACACCCATGCCTTCGTCGAGAGCGAGGGCGCGGGCAATGACCGCGGCTGGTTCGACACCCGCGCCGACAACCTGTTCATGCAGGCCAAGGGGCGGCTCTACGCCCTTCACGGCCTGATGCAGGGCGCCCGGCAGGATTTCGCCGAGGTGATCGAGACGCGCAACATGGCCGATGTCTGGGACCGGATGGAGGCGCACCTGGCCGAGGGCGCCGCGCTTGCGCCCACCGTGATCTCCAACGGGCGGGCCGACGGCACGGTGGCGCCGGATCACCTCTCGGTCATGGCCGCGCACGTCCTGCGCGCGCGGGCGAACATGGTCGAGGTCCGCTCGATCCTCGACCGCTGATCGGGCGGGGGCCGGACGGGTGAGCCTGCTGCACCGCCGCACCGGCCCCGACGCCGCCGACGCGCCGCGCGCCGCGCGACGCGACGCGAAGAAGGACAAGGCCCGCCTGCGCAGATCGCGCCGGCGGGCCTTGCGCTTCAACCTCGCGCTGTTCTTCGCCCTGGTCGGCGTGGCGATGCTGGCCCTGCGCACGGAACGGGCGGGCGAGTTCCTGGCCGGCAATGGCGACGCGGCGGGCCGGGCGGTGGAGATGGCGACGGGGATCCTGCGCAACGCCGACCCGGACGCGGCGACGGCCGAGCCGGTCTTCGCCCTGCGCGGCCGGATCCAGGACCGCATGGCGCGCTGCTTCAGGCTGACCGCGTCCAGCCGCCCCGCGCGGCTCGAGGCGCTGCCGGGCGTGCTGGTGGTGCGGGTCGGGACGGCGCGCAGCCCGGCGCTGGAGATGGACCTCTCCGCGCTCAAGGCCGCGGGCGTCTCGGGCGGATGGATCACCCGGCGGCCGGGGATGGGGCTGGACGACGCGCAGCTCTCTGGCCTCGCCGCCCAGGCCGGGATCGCGGTCTACGCGCCCGGCAGCCCGTGCCCCCAGGTCCGGCCCCGGGGCTGACGGGGCCGGGCAGGGCGGCGCAGCCCTCTTTTCAGTCCTCTTTTCAGCCCTCTTTCGCCGCCCCCGCGGTCATCTGCGCCCCCGAGGCCGCGCCCGGCTCGGGCGGGTTGCAGTCGGGCGAGAGGCCGCGCAGGAACAGCCCTTCGAGGTAGCGCGCCGCGTCGTCGATATGCCCGTCCGCGTCGTCGGGCAGGTTCAGCAGCATCCGCACCTGCACGTCGAAATCGGCGTAATGCTGGGTCGTCGACCAGATCGAGAAGATCAGGTGATAGGGGTCCACCCGCCGGATCTTGCCCTGCGCGATCCAGGCGCGGATCACGCTCGCCTTCTCGTCCACCAGACGCTTCAGGTCGCCCTGGATCACCTCCGCGATTCGCGGCGCGCCCTGCATGATCTCGTTGGCGAACAGGCGGCTCTCGCGCGGGCGCTCGCGCGCCATCTCCAGCTTGCGGCGGATATAGGCGCGGATCTCCTTCATCGGGTCCCCGGCCGCCGACAGCTCGCGCAGCGGGTCGAGCCAGCTTTCCAGCAGGCTTTCCAGCAGGGCCGCGAAGATGTCGTCCTTGCCGCGGAAGTAATAGAGCAGGTTGGGCTTCGACATCCCCGCCCCCTCGGCGATCATGTCGAGCGTCGCCCCCCGGAACCCGTGCCCCGAGAACACCTCGAGCGCCGAGGCCAGGATCCGCTCCTCGTTCTCGCGCTGGATGCGGGTGCGGCGGCGGGTGCGGGCGGCTCGGGGGGCGTCGCTCATGCCGCGCCCTCGCGGCGGTGGGGTCCGGTCATCTGGTCTGCCTCCTGCGCATGGCCCGCGGTCGGTTTTTCGCCTTGACCGCGCGGCCCGGCTTGATAGCGTGATTTTTGACCAGATGGTCAAGCAACTGCAAGCCGCAATGGTGAGACCCGGGAAACAGTTTCCCCGACGCCCGCGCTTGCCGAACCATATCAGCGTCCCGCCATCCCGCGCCAGACGGGGAAGGGCCGCGAGCATGACAGGGAGCCCGAGGATGGCCGACCGCAGCGCCGCCGCGCCGAACGATCTGCGCGCCTTCTGGATGCCGTTCACGGCGAACCGGCAGTTCAAGAAGAGCCCGCGCATGTTCGTGGCCGCCAGGGACATGCACTACACCACCGCCGACGGGCGCCAGGTGCTCGACGGCACCGCGGGGCTGTGGTGCTGCAACGCGGGCCATGCCCGCCCGAAGATCACCGAGGCGATCGCGAAACAGGCCGGGGAGCTCGACTACGCCCCCGCCTTCCAGATGGGCCACCCCAAGGCGTTCGAGCTGGCGAACCGGCTCGTCGACCTCGCCCCCGCGCCGTTCGAGCACGCGTTCTTCACCAACTCGGGCTCGGAATCGGTCGAGACCGCGCTGAAGATCGCGCTCGCCTATCACCGGGCGCGCGGCGAAGGCTCCCGCACCCGGCTGATCGGGCGCGAGCGCGGCTATCACGGGGTGAACTTCGGCGGGATTTCCGTCGGCGGCATCGTCGCCAACCGCAAGCATTTCGGAACGCTCCTGACCGGGGTCGACCACCTGCCGCACACCCACCTGCCCGAGAAGAACGCCTTCACCAAGGGCCAGCCCGAGCACGGCGCCGAACTGGCGGACGAGCTGGAGCGGATCTGCGCGCTGCATGACCCGTCGACCATCGCCGCGGTGATCGTCGAGCCGATGGCAGGCTCCACCGGCGTGCTGATGCCGCCCAAGGGGTACCTGAAACGCCTGCGGGAGATCTGCACCAAGCACGGCATCCTGTTGATCTTCGACGAGGTCATCACCGGCTTCGGCCGCCTCGGCTCCCCCTTCGCGGCCGAGCACTTCGACGTGATGCCCGACATGATCACCACCGCCAAGGGGCTGACCAACGGCGTCATCCCGATGGGCGCGGTGCTGTGCACGACCGAGATCCACGACGCCTTCATGTCCGGCCCCGAGAACATGATCGAGCTGTTCCACGGCTACACCTATTCGGGCAACCCGATGGCCGCCGCGGCGGGCCTCGCGACGCTGGAAACCTATGCCGAGGAAGGGCTGCTGACCCGGGCGGCGGAGCTGGAGAGCTACTGGGCCGACGCCCTCTTCTCCCTGCGCGACGCGCCGCACGTGATCGACATCCGCTGCATGGGCCTGATCGGCGGCGTGGAGCTTGAGGGCATTCCCGGCAAGCCGACGGCGCGGGCGTTCAGCGCCTTCCTCAAGGCCTATGACAAGGGGATCCTGATCCGCACCACCGGGGACATCATCGCCATGTCGCCGCCGCTGATCATCTCCAAGGAGCAGATCGACCAGCTGATCGGCACGCTCGGCGACGTGCTGCGGGAGATCGACTGATGGCCCGTCCCCCCTGCACCGCGACCCTGCTGCACGAGGACGCGCGCGTCCGCGTGCAGCGCTTCGACTTCGAACCGGGGGCCGAGACCGGCTGGCACACCCACGGGCATGACTACGTGATCGTGGCGGTGACCCATTGCCGGATGCTCCTGGAAGAACCCGGCGGCGCCACGCGCATCGCCGAGTTCGCCCCCGGCGACGCCTATGCACGGCCGACCGGGGTCGAGCACAACGTGATCAATGACGGGGACGCGCCGATGTCCTTCGTCGAAACCGAACTGAAATGAGGCCAGCTCATGTCCGCGCCCGGTGAGAACCTGAAGATCAACTCCGACCGCCTCTGGGCCTCGATCCACGAGCTGGCCGAGATCGGGCCCGGCGTCGCGGGCGGCTGCAACCGCCAGACCCTGACGGACGAGGACGCCGAAGGGCGCGCCCTGTTCCAGAAATGGTGCGAGGCGGCGGGCTGCACCATGGGTCTCGACCAGATGGGCAACATGTTCGCCACCCGGGCCGGAGAGGATGACAGCCTCGATCCGGTCTACATGGGCTCCCATCTCGACACCCAGCCGACCGGCGGGCGCTATGACGGCATCCTCGGGGTGCTGGGCGGCCTCGAGGCGCTGCGGACCATGAACGATCTCGGCATCCGCACGAAGCGGCCCATCGTGCTGGTGAACTGGACCAACGAGGAAGGCACGCGCTTCGCCCCGGCCATGCTCGCCTCCGGCGTCTTCGCCGGGATGCACACCCAGGACTGGGCCTACGCGCGCGAGGACGCCGAGGGCAAGACATTCGGCGATGAGCTGGTCCGCATCGGCTGGAAGGGCGACGAGGAGGTGGGCGCCCGCAAGATCCACTCGATGTTCGAGCTTCACATCGAGCAGGGCCCGATCCTCGAGGCCGAGGGCAAGGATATCGGCGTCGTCACCCACGGGCAGGGCCTGTGGTGGCTGCAGGTGACGCTGACCGGCAAGGACGCGCATACGGGCTCCACCCCGATGAACATGCGGGTCAATGCGGGGCTCGGCATGGCGCGGATCACGGAGCTGGTGCACACCATCGCCATGGACAACCAGCCGGGCGCGGTGGGCGCCATCGGCCAGGCCAACGTCTATCCCAATTCGCGCAACGTGATCCCCGGCAAGGCGGTCTTCACCATCGACTTCCGCTCCCCCGACCAGGAGAAGCTCGACGGCATGAAGGCGCGGCTCGAGGCGGAAGCGCCGAAGATCGCCGAGGAGCTCGGCCTCGGGATCGAGATCGAGGTGGCGGGGCATTTCGACCCGGTGACCTTCGATCCGACCTGCGTCGGCATGGTCCGCGCGGCGGCCGAGCGGCTGGGGCACAGCCACATGGACATCATCTCGGGCGCCGGGCACGACGCGTGCTGGATCAACCGGGTGGCGCCGACGGCGATGATCATGTGCCCCTGCGTCGACGGGCTGAGCCATAACGAGGCCGAGGACATCTCCCAGCCCTGGGCGGCGGCGGGCGCGGACGTGCTGCTGCACGCGGTGCTCGAAGCGGCCGAGGTGGTGGAGTGAGGGCAGGGGCCCTCATAAGCCCCTTCCGGCGGCTGCGCCGGGTCCCCGCGGCGTCCGCGCGTTTCCGGAACGCCGGATTAACGCGGGGCCTGACGCGGGCCGCGAATCCTGCCAAGGTCGGGACTTGCCCCGGCGGGCCGGTCCTCTCCTTCCGTCCCGCCGGGCATAGTCCGCGACGACGTGAAGGCGTACCCACCATGACAGGACCCGTTCCGACCCGCACGACCCGGCCCTGCCGCTTGTCCCTTTCGACCCTCTGCCTGGCCGCAGCCGCTCTCTTCGCCGCGCCCGCCGCGGCGCAGGAGATCCGGCCCGGCTCGATGAACCCCGACATCGTCGAGACCGCCGCGGCCCTGCCGCTCGGCTATTCGGCGAAGTGGGAGAACTACTCCCCCGACGGGCGCTTCTTCGCCGAGACGTCGATGACCCTCGCCGAACGCACGGGCGCCGAGCTGACCTGGGACGTGCGGCACCTGGTGGTGGCCGACGACGCCATCGCCGGGATCATCCGCCAGGCCGCGGCCGACGGGCTGATCGCCATCGCGCGCGATGACGAGGACGGGATCGAGATCGTCTCCCAGACGATCACGGACAAGCGGATGCGGGTGATCGTGAAGGGCACCCCCTTCGGGTACGAATACAACGACCCCCACGATTGCACGAACACGTTCAGCCTGTGCCGCTTCACCCGCACGCTGCCCTCGGGCGAGGTCTATCACCTCGTGCGCTGGGGCGAGCTGTACGGCGGCGTCTGGTCCTACCGGGTCAACTACGACCCCTGGAAGGACCCGGCCGAACGACGTGACGAGCTGTTCCGCGCCCAGGCCTCGCTGGCCGAGGACGGGCTGACGCTCGATGAAATGGAAATCTGGGACGAAGAGGTCATCGCGGTCCTGCGCAGGATCGAAGACTGACCCGGGTCCCGACAGCAGGACAGGAGAGGTTCATGAGCAAGGTCATCAAGGGCGGCACCATCGTCACCGCCGACCGCAGCTACAAGGCGGACGTGCTGATCGAGGGCGAGACCATCGCCGCGATCGGGCAGGGGCTGTCGGGCGACGAGACCATCGACGCCTCGGACGCGATGATCATCCCGGGCGGGATCGATCCGCACACGCACCTGGAAATGCCCTTCATGGGCACCACCGCCGCCGAGACCTTCGAGACCGGCACCTACGCCGCCGCCGCGGGCGGCACCACCATGCTGGTCGACTTCGTGCTGCCGGGCGAGGACGGGTCCCTGAAGACCGCGGTCGAGTCCTGGGACGCCAAGTCCCGCGACCAGATCTGCGTCGACATCGGCTATCACTGCGCCATCACCGACTGGAACGAGACCATCTTCAACGAGATGGAGTGGGTGGTGAACCGCGGCGTGAACACGTTCAAGCACTTCATGGCCTACAAGGGCGCGCTGATGGTGCAGGACGACGAGATGTTCGCGAGCTTCCAGCGCTGCGCCGCGCTCGGCGCCCTGCCGCTGGTCCATGCCGAGAACGGCGACGTGGTGGCCGCGCTGACCGAGAAGCTGCTGGCCGAGGGCAAGACCGGCCCCGAGGGCCACGCCTTCTCGCGCCCGCCCGAGGTCGAGGGCGAGGCCGCCAACCGCGCGATCATGATCGCCGACGCCGCGGGGGTGCCGCTCTACATCGTCCACGTCTCCTGCGAGCAGGCCCATGAAGCCATCCGCCGCGCCCGCCAGAAGGGGATGCGCGTCTATGGCGAGCCGCTGATCCAGCACCTGACCCTCGACGAGGGCGAGTATTTCAACCAGGACTGGGACTATGCCGCCCGCCGCGTCATGTCCCCGCCCTTCCGCAACAAGATGCACCAGGACAGCCTCTGGGCCGGCCTGTCGTCGGGCTCGCTCCAGGTCGTCGCCACCGACCACGCCGCCTTCTCGACCGCGCAGAAGCGCATGGGGCTCGAGAGCTTCGCGCAGATCCCCAACGGCACCGGCGGCCTCGAGGAGCGCCTGTCGATGCTCTGGACCAAGGGGGTGGAGACGGGCCGCCTGACGCCGAACGAGTTCGTCGCCGCGACCTCCACCAACATCGCCAAGATCCTCAACGTCTATCCGCGCAAGGGCGCGGTCGAGGTCGGGGCCGATGCCGACGTGGTGGTGTGGGACCCGAAGGCGAGCAAGACCATCTCCGCCGCCACCCAGAAATCCATCATCGATTACAACGTCTTCGAGGGGTTCGAGGTGACCGGCCTGCCGCGCTGCACGCTCTCGCGCGGCGATGTCGTCTACAGCGCCGGGCAGAACGTCGCGCCGCGCCCGGGCCGGGGCAAGTTCATCCCCCGTCCCGCCTTCCCGGCGGCCCACAAGGCGCTGTCGAAGTGGAAGGAGCTGACCGCCCCGCGGATGGTCACGCGCGACCCGCTCAACATCCCCACCGGCGTCTGACGCGCCGCCCGGCGGGGGCCGCGCGCCCCCGCCGCCTCGCCTTCCCACGCCTTTCGCCCCGGGCCCGCCGCCGCGCGCCCGCGGACGGTTTTTTGCAGGACGCCATCCCGTGACCGCAACCGAGCCAGCCGCCCAGGCCGCCAGCCCCTCCGCCGCCCCGCCCGTGATCGAGGCGAAGAACCTGAGCCTCGTCTTCCAGACCAATGACGGCCCGGTCCATGCCCTCTCGGACGTGGACCTGACCATCAATCGCGGCGAGTTCGTCAGCTTCATCGGCCCCTCGGGCTGCGGCAAGACCACCTTCCTGCGGGTGATCGCAGATCTCGAACAGCAGACCTCGGGCTCGATCACCGTCAACGGGATGACGCCCGAGGAGGCCCGCAAGGCCCGCGCCTATGGCTACGTGTTCCAGGCCGCGGGGCTGTATCCGTGGCGCAGCATCGCCGGCAATGTCCGCCTGCCGCTGGAGATCATGGGCTACCCGAAATCCGAGATGTCCGAGCGGGTGCGCAAGGTGCTGGAGCTGGTCAATCTCGACGGGTTCGAGAAGAAGTTCCCCTGGCAGCTTTCGGGCGGGATGCAGCAGCGCGCCTCCATCGCGCGGGCGCTGGCCTTCGACGCCGACATCCTCTTGATGGACGAGCCCTTCGGCGCGCTGGACGAGATCGTGCGCGACCACCTGAACGAGGCGCTGCTGAAGCTCTGGGCCAAGACCAACAAGACCATCGGCTTCGTGACGCACTCGATCCCCGAGGCGGTGTACCTGTCGACCAAGATCGTCGTCATGTCCCCGCGCCCGGGGCGGATCATCGACGTGATCGACTGCGACCTTGGCCGCGACCGCCCGCTCGACATCCGCGAGACGCCCGAATTCCTCGCCATCGCCCACCGGGTGCGCGAGGGGCTGCGCGCGGGGCATTCCTATGACTGACGCCGCCTACGCCCCCGGCCGGGACGTGCCGCGCCCTTCGGCGGCGCGGCGGGCGATCGGCGCGGTGTTCCACGCCGCGGGCCCGGTGCTGGCCGTGCTCGTGATCCTGGTCGCGGTCTGGTACCTCGCCGCAGCCCGCATGAACTGGCAGTGGGAGGTCGACCAGGCCGCCCGCAACAACACCGGCGCCGGAACGGTCGAGATGCTGACCAACACCATGTTCCAGGAGCGCCCGGTCCTGCCCGCCCCCCACCAGGTGGCGGTGGAGCTGTGGGAGACGACGGTCGAGAAGAAGATCACCTCGAAGCGCTCCCTCGTCCACCACGCGCAGATCACCCTCTCGGCGACGATGCTGGGCTTCGGCTTCGGCGCGGGGCTGGGGATCGTGCTGGCGGTGATGATCGTGCATTCGCGGGCGATGGACATGAGCCTGATGCCCTGGATCATCGCGTCCCAGACCATCCCGATCCTCGCCATCGCGCCGATGATCATCGTGGTCTTGAACGCGGTCGGCCTGTCGGGGCTGATCCCCAAGGCGCTGATCTCGACCTATCTGAGCTTCTTCCCCGTCGCCGTCGGCATGGTGAAGGGGCTGCGCAGCCCCGACGCGATGCAGCTTGACCAGATGCGCACCTGGGGCGCGACGCCGGCCCAGGTGTTCTGGAAGCTGCGCTGGCCCTCCTCGGTCCCCTACCTCTTCGCCTCGCTCAAGATCGGCGTGGCGGCGGCGCTTGTCGGCACCATCGTGGGCGAGCTTCCCACCGGCGCGGTGGCGGGCCTTGGCGCGCGCCTTCTGGCGGGCAGCTATTACGGGCAGACGGTGCAGATCTGGTCGGCGCTGATCATGGCGGCGCTGCTGGCGGGCGCGCTGGTGGGCGTCGTCGGGCTGGTGAACCGGATCGTGCTCTCTCGCATGGGGATGAACCGATGAGCTGGAGCGTGTTTCCGAAAGCCTGGCCCCCGCACCTGCGGGCCGCCGCGCTGTCCGTGCAGGCCCTCGCCTTCGCCCTGATCGGCCTGCTCATGGCCGAGAGCGCGAACCTGGCGTGGATCCCCTTCGCCGCGCTGTTCTGGCTGAGCGCCGCGCAGGCGGTGTCGGCGCTGGCGCAGGGCGAGTACGCCGCCCCCGCGCTGCGCTCCATGCAGCGGCTCGGCGCGGCGGCGATCTTCGGGCTGACCATCCTCGTGCTCTGGCAGATGATCGTGGTGGGGGCCGAGGTGCCGACGGTGCTGCTGCCGCCCCCCTCGATGATCGGCGCGCGGATCGCAGGCTCGCTGCCGATCCTGGCCGAGGACGTGGCGCAGACCTTCCTGCGCGGCGCGGTGGTCGGCTGGATCATCGGCTGCGGCGCCGCGGTGGGCGTCGCGCTGCTGATCGACCGCTCGCCCTTCCTCACCCGCGGGCTGCTGCCGGTCGGCAACCTCGCCGCCGCGCTGCCCATCGTCGGCGTCGCCCCGATCATGGTCATGTGGTACGGGGCCGACTGGCACTCCAAGGCCGCCATGGTGGTGGTGATGGTGTTCTTCCCGATGCTGGTGAACACGGTCGAGGGGCTGAAGGCGGCCGAGCGGATGCAGATGGACCTGATGCGCACCTATGCCGCCGGCTACTGGGCGACGATGTTCAAGCTGCGGCTTCCGGCGGCGGCGCCCTTCATCTTCAACGGGCTCAAGATCTGCTCCACCCTGGCGCTGATCGGCGCGATCGTGGCGGAGTTCTTCGGCTCGCCGACCGTGGGCATGGGGTTCCGCATCTCCACCGAGGCGGGGCGGATGAACGTAGACATGGTCTGGGCCGAGATCGCCGCCGCCGCCGTCGTCGGCTCGGGCTTCTACGGGCTGATGGCGCTGGCCGAGAAGCGGGCGACCTTCTGGCATCCCTCGCAGCGCGGCTGAGGCCGGGCTTCGGGGCGGCGAGGGGGCGCGGCGGGGGGACCTGCCGCGCCCCTTCAGCGTTTCTCCAGCCGCCAGAACCGGTGCGCGCCGATCTTGCCCATGTCCTGCGCGCTGCGCGTCCAGCGCGGCGGCTTGATGCGCGCGGCGTGGAACAGGTTGGCGCCCCCGGTCGGGTCCTTCGAGGCGCCCGAGAGCGCGTCGCGCGCCGCCCGCGTCGCCTCGGCGTATTCCTTGGCGTTGCGCGCCTTGTCCGGCCGCCCGTCGCACCACCACGAGAACTGGCAGGGCGCCTGCGGCCCGCCCTCCTTCACCACGTCGCAGACGGTCGGGGGGAATTGCGGATCGCCCCGGCGGTTGACGATCACGTGCGCCACCGCCGACAGCTCCTCCGGGCCGCGTCCGCGCGCCTCGAAATAGACCGCGCGCGCAAGGCAGACCAGCGGCGCATCGAGCGGCAGGTCGCCGGGCAGGGCCGCCGCGGCGGGCGCGGCGGGGGCGTCGGGGCGGGCGGCGGGCGGCTGCTGCGCCCCCGCCGTCCCGGGAAGGAGCGGCGCGAGGGCCAGCGCGAGGGCGGCGAGGCGGGGGAACGGCGGGCTGGGCACGGCGGCTCCTGCAGCTTTTTCGGGCGTTTGCCCATCAAGCTACAGGATTTCCCATGCGCCGCGGAAATTTTGCAGAGAAATTGGGCGTGCCGGGCCGCCATGCCGCTTGCGCGGGCGCAGCATTTCGGCCACGTTTTATGAACCAAATGGTCAAAGAGACCCGGACCCAGGCGGGCCAACCGCCGGGCCGTTCGTCCAACAGCAGAGAGAAGTCACCGTGAAAACCGCCATTCTCGCCGCCGCGCTCGCGGCCTTCGGCGCGTCCGCCTCGCTTGCCGCCGACAAGGTCACGCTCCAGCTCAAATGGGTCACCCAGGCGCAGTTCGCCGGGTACTACGTCGCCGCGGACAAGGGGTTCTACGAGGAAGAGGGCCTCGAGGTCGAAATCAAGCCGGGCGGCCCGGACATCGCCCCGCCGCAGGTGATCGCGGGCGGCGGCGCCGACGTGATCGTCGACTGGATGCCCTCGGCCCTCGCCTCGCGCGAGAAGGGCGTGCCGCTGGTCAACATCGCGCAGCCGTTCAAGTCCTCGGGCATGATGCTGACCTGCCTGAAGGAAACCGGCGTCACCTCGCCCGAGGCGTTCCCCGGCCAGACGCTGGGCGTCTGGTTCTATGGCAATGAATACCCGTTCCTGTCCTGGATGGCGCATCTCGGCATTCCGACCGAGGGTGGCGAGGATGGCGTGACCGTCCTCAAGCAGGGCTTCAACGTCGACCCGCTGCTGCAGAAGCAGGCGGCCTGCATCTCGACCATGACCTATAACGAGTACTGGCAGGTGATCGACGCCGGGATCACGCCCGAGCAGCTGATGACCTTCAAGTACGAGGACCAGGGCGTCGCGACGCTCGAGGACGGTCTCTACGTGCTCGAGGACAACCTGTCGGACCCGGCCTTCGTCGAGAAGATGGTGAAGTTCGTGCGCGCCTCGATGAAGGGCTGGAAATACGCCGAGGCGAACCCGGACGAGGCGGCCGAGATCGTGCTCGACAACGACGCCTCCGGCGCCCAGACCGAGAAGCACCAGAAGCGCATGATGCGCGAGATCGCCAAGCTGACCGCGGGCTCGAACGGCGCGCTGGATCCGGCCGATTACGAGCGCACGGTCGAGACGCTGCTGAAGGGCGGCTCGGACCCGGTGATCACCAAGACGCCCGAGGGCGCCTGGACCCACGCGATCACCGACAAGGCGCTCTGAGCCTTTCGGGCGCTTGCAGGCAAGGCGGGGCGGGGCCTTCAAGGCCCGCGCCGCGACGGAGAACGGGGCCGCGCGCGGCCCCGTTTTTCGTTTGCGCCGCGGCAGCGGATGGGCCACGGCGTCAGCGCCATGTTCTCGCCGCATTGCGGTGTCGGAATTAGCCGGCATTTACCAACAGGGGGACGGCATGAAGGCATTCATTTTCGCAGGCGCGCTGCTGGGCGCGGTTTCGGCGGCCGAGGCCGCAACGGTGGAGATCGAGGCGCGCCAGGTCGGCGGCGACGTGGTCCTGACCGGGACCGGCTCGGTGGATCTCGCCGGGCTCTCCCTCGCCTTCCCTTCGGCGGATTACACGGCGGCGCCGAGCCAGAGCACGGAGAACTTTTTCATCGGCGCCGGCGCTTTCGCGGACGTCTATTCGATCGCCGACCCCGGATTCGTGCCGATGAACGACACGGGTTTCGTTTTCACCTCGGTCAGCGGGGACATCTTTGCGCTGCAGGGGTCCATTGCCGGCGCGCTGAACCCCTTCGTGATGGCGCCGGAGGGGTATGTCTCCGGCGAAACGCTGTCCTTCACCTGGACGGTGGCGGGGACCACGCTTGCGGCGCTGGACCTCAACTACGGGACGCTCGGCGCCTTCGGGAACAACACGGTGACCCTGTCCCGGGCGGTCTCTGACGTACCGCTGCCGCCGGCGCTGGGGCTCCTGGCGCTCGCCGCCGGGGCGCTCGGCGGGTTGGCGCGGCGCGGTCGGCGGGGTCGGTCCGCGGCGTGACGCGCGCCGGGGGCGGCGTGTTTCGCGGGGCGGGGGGGCTGAAAGGGGCCTCGTGAGCCGGACCCGAGAGGCGATGCGCCCCGGTGCGGCGGGGTCCGGCGCGACGGCCTCTCGCGAGTCAGGCTGCGCTGCGGCGGGGGCCAGGCGCGGCGGGTTTGCCACGCGAAGGCCTTCCGCCAGGCGCCTGGCCTGGGCCGCTTCGCCCCTGTCGATGGGGGAGGTCGGCGACGCTGCGCCTCGCAGCTCCTGGAGCGGTCGCGCCCGGGAGCGTCTCGGCGCGGCCCGCCGCCGCCGCTCAGACCCCGAGGCCGCCGCTGAGCAGGTCGCTCTCCTGGCTCTCGCCCCAGGCGGCGCCGTCATGTTCGGCCTGGGCCTTGAGCCAGGCGGTCGCGTCCGCCTCGGACATCGGGCGGCCGACGAGATAGCCCTGCACCGCGTCGCAGCCCATCGCCCGCAGGCGGCGCAGCTCTGCATGGGTCTCCACCCCCTCCACCAGCGCCTCCACGTCCAGCGAATGCGCGAGGTTGATCATCGCGCGGGTAATCTTCTGCTGCTCGGGCTGGGTGTCGATGTCGGTCACGAAGCTGCGGTCGATCTTGATCTTGTTGACCCGGAATTTCTTGAGGTTGGCGATCGAGGCATGGCCGGTGCCGAAATCATCCAGCTCCACCGAGAAGCCCGCGGCCGAGAGCGCGGCGACGTTGCGGATCATCGGGTCCGAATCATCCTCGATCAGCACCGATTCCAGGATCTCCACGCCGATATTGCGCGGCTCCAGCCCCGCCGCGTCCACGTCCCAGGCCAGCTTGTCGACGAAGGCGCTGTCGCGCAGCTCCTTGGCCGAGATGTTGAGGCCGATGCGGTTGGCGGGAAGCCCCATCGAGCGCCACACCGCGAGGGCCGAGAGCGCGCGGCGGGTGACGATCTCGCCGATCTGCTCGATCAGCCCCGTCTCCTTCGCCACGTCCAGGAAATGGAACGGCGTCAGCAGCCCCCGCTCGGGGTGGCGCCAGCGCACCAGCGCCTCGAAGCCGAGCGGGCGGCCGGTGCGCGCGCAGACCTGGGGCTGGAAGAAGGGTTCGAGCTGTTCGCGCGCGATCGCGTCGCGCAGCTCGTTGGCGACGCGGCGGCGGGTCTCGAACTCCGCCCGCCGGTTGTCGGTGAAGAAGGCGTAGCGCCCGCGCCCGCCCGCCTTGGCGTCGAACAGGGCGAGGTCGGCGTTCATCAGCAGCCGGTCGACCGAGACCTTCTCGGGCTCGGCCAGCGCGATGCCGACGCAGGCGGTCGCCCGCACCTCCTCGCCCGCGGCCACCGTCGGCTCGCCGATCCGCTCGATCAGCCGGGCGGCGAGGCTGACGAGCTGTTCCAGCGTCACCACCTCGGAGATCATCACCACGAACTCGTCGGCGCCGACGCGGGCGACGAAATCGCCGCGCCGGGTTTCCGCGCGCAGCACCAGCGAGACGCGGCGCAGCACGTCGTCGCCGACCTTCATGCCGAGCGTGTCGTTGATGGCCTTGAACTTGTCGAGGTTCACGTGCAGCGCCGCCGCGACCCGCCCGCCGCGCCCGGCGGCGGCGAGCATGCGCGCGCCGTGTTCGGCCAGGTACTTGCGGTTCGGCAGGCCGGTCAGCGGGTCGTGCCGGGCGCCGTGCAGCATGCGCCGTTCAAGCTCCCGGATCGTCTCGCCGCGCTCCGCCCGTTCCCGCGCCATGGGGCGGACCAGGCCGAACCCGGTTCCGGCGAGGGCGGCGATGATCAGCCCCACCCAGCCCAGCGCGACGAAGCGCAGGTTCTCCCGCGCCAGTTCGGCCTCGGCGCGGGTCTGCGCCGCGGCGACCTCGGCATAGGGCAGGGCGGCCTGGGCGGCCTCGGACAACTCGCGCGATTCGGCCTGGGTGCTGCGCGGGTGGCGCAGGACCAGGAGCTGCGCGCGCTCCGCCGCCTCGACCACGCTGCGCGTCCAGGCGGCGTCGGACAGGCGCGTCCCGGCGGCGGCGGCGCCGTCGGCGCCGTCGGCGCGGCGGTCCGGCCCCGCCATCAGGCCGCGCCAGTCGCGGATCAGCGTGGTGATGCGCTGAAGCTCCTCCTTCGCCAGGCGCGGGTCGTTCTCGGTCGTCTCCGGCAGGCGGGCGATGGCGCGGGTCAGGGGGATGAGATGCTCGAATTCCTGCGAGACGTTGAACAGCGCCGCGGCATGGTCGTCGATCCGGTCCGCCTCGATGGCCAGGCGGCTCATGTAAACCCCGCCGCCGGCGGCGACCGCCGCCGTCATGCCCAGCGCCCAGGCCCAGCCATTGCTCCGCGTGATCAAGACTGCCGCTCGCCCCCGTGTGTCGGCCCCCGCCTTGCGCGCCGCGCCGGGCAGGGCCGGGGGCGCGCTCATCCCCCGGGTGTAGGGCGGGGCGGTTAAGGAAGGCTTTCAGCAGGCTGGACGAAGCGCGAACGCCCGGCGCGGGGCCGGGCGTTCAAGTCGTCGATCGGGGGACGCGCCCGCGCGTCGGCGGGGGCCGGGGCGGGGCGGGGGCGGGGCGGGGACGCATCCCCGCCCGCCCGGGTCAGGTGAAGGCCTCGGGGCGCAGGGCGCGGGCCATCTGGTCGACCACGCCGTTCACCAGGCCGACTTCCTTGCCGCCGGGATAGAAGGCGCCGGCGACGTCGACATATTCCTTGATCGCCACCCGGGGCGGGGTGTCGTGGATGGCGATCAGCTCGGCCCCCGCGGCGCGGAACAGCGCGCGCAGGGTCGGGTCGATGCGGCCGATGGGCCAGCGGTCCACCAGCGCCTTGTCGGTCAGCTGGTCGATCTCGGCCTGGCGCGAGACGGCGTTGGTCAGGATGTCCGAGAACAGGTCCCGGTCGCCCTCGCGGTACGCGTCGCCCTCGATCGTCGCGCCGAAGCGGTGATCCTCGAACTCCTTGCGCACCTTGCGGTAATCCTCGCCCGAGACCTCCATCTGGAACAGGGCCTGGACGGCGTAGAGCCGCGCGGCCGAGCGCATCAGCTGGCGTTCGGACGGCTTGCGGGGGCCGGGGCCCTTGGCGGGTTTGTCGGACATGTCAGGCGACTCCGTCGCGGGGATCGCCCGCCAGAAGGATCTCGCCCTCGGGCGCGCGGTCGCGCCCGGCGGCGCGGGCGGGGGCGAAGCGGCGGTCGAGCGCGACGAGGTGCAGCGCGGCTTCCGCGGCGGCGCCGCCCTTGTTCATGGCCGCCGGGTCGGCGCGGACCTCGGCCTGCTCCATGGTCTCGCAGGTCAGGATGCCGTTGCCGAGGCAGATCCCCTCGAGCCCCAGCAGCGTCAGCCCGCGGGAGCTGTCGTTGCACACCGTCTCATAGTGCGTGGTCTCGCCGCGGATCACGCAGCCGAGGGCGACGAAGCCGTCATAGCGCCTCGCGCGGGCGGCGAGACGGATGGCGGTCGGGATCTCCAGCGCGCCGGGCACCTCGATCACCTCGCAGGTGGCGCCCGCGGCCTCCAGCGCGCCTTTCGCCCCCGCGATCAGCCCGTCGGCGATCTTGCGGTAGAAGGGCGCGCAGACGACCAGCAGGTGCGGGGCCGGCGACAGGGTCGGGACGGGAAGGATCCCGTGGTCCTCATGGCTCGCCATGGGTCAGTCCTCGGTCCGGGGAATCGGGCGCGTCTCGACGATCGAGAGGCCGTAGCCCTCCAGCCCCACCGGGTCGGGGCGGGGCGAATTGGTCAGCAGGATCATCTCGGCGACGCCGAGCGCCCCGAGGATCTGGGCGCCGACGCCGTACTGGCGCAGCGCGCCCTGGGACGGGGCGACGCCGTTGAGGCGCGCGGAGATGGCGTCGGGGGCCATGTCGCGCAGCAGCACCACCACGCCGCGCCCCTCGGCCGCCACCGCGCGCATCGCGTCGGCGAGCTGGTGGGAGCGTTTCTCGTCCGCGCCCACCAGGTCGTCGAGCGGCGAGAGCGCGTGCATGCGCACCAGCGTCGGCCCCGCGGCCCCGAGATCGCCGCGCACCAGCGCGATATGCTCGACGCCCTCGATCTCGTCGCGGAACACGTGCAGCAGCCACTCGCCGCCATATTCCGAGGTGATCGGCTTGACCGCCGTCTCGCGCACCAGGCTGTCATGGCGGCGGCGATAGGCGATCAGGTCGGCGATGGTGCCGATCTTCAGGCCATGCTTCTGCGCGAAGCCCACCAGGTCCGGCAGGCGCGCCATGGTCCCGTCCTCGTTCATGATCTCGCAGATCACGCCCGAGGGGTTGAGGCCCGCGAGGCGGGAGATGTCGGTGGCCGCCTCGGTATGCCCGGCGCGCACCAGCACGCCGCCATCCTTGGCGCGCAGCGGGAACACGTGGCCCGGCGTCGCGATGTCGGCGGCCGAGGAGCGCGGGTCGATGGCCACGGCGACGGTGCGCGCGCGGTCATGGGCGCTGATGCCGGTGGTGACCCCCTCGCGCGCCTCGATGGACGTGGTGAAAGCGGTCTCGTGCCGCGACTGGTTCGACGCGGACATCAGCCGCAGGCCCAGCTCGTCGCAGCGCTCGCCGGTCATGGTCAGGCAGATCAGGCCGCGCCCATGGGTGGCCATGAAGTTGATCGCGTCCGGGGTCGCCATCTGCGCCGGGATCACCAGGTCGCCCTCGTTCTCCCGGTCCTCGTGGTCCACCAGGATGAACATGCGCCCGTTGCGCGCGTCCTCGAGGATCTCCTCGATCGGCGAGATCGCCTCGCCCCAGGCCTTCTCGACCGGGCCGGCCTCGGACATGTCCCGTCCGTCTTCGTCCTTGAAGCTCATGCCATGTTCTCCGTCTCGGCGAGCCGCGCGACATAGCGGGCGAGCGTGTCGATCTCAAGGTTGACCACGCGTCCCACGGCGGCGCCCGCGAAGGTGGTCATGTCCTGGGTGTGGGGGATGAGGTTGACGCCGAACTCGCAGCCCTCGACCTCGTTGACGGTCAGCGACACGCCGTCGAGCGCGACCGAGCCCTTGGGCGCGATGAAGCGCGCCAGCGCGGGGGGGGCGCGGAAGCGGATGCGGATCGAGCCCTCTTCCGCGTGCGTCTCCACGATCTCCGCCGTGCCGTCCACGTGCCCCGAGACGATGTGCCCGCCAAGCTCGTCGCCCACCTTCAGCGCGCGTTCGAGGTTGAGGCGCGCGCCCGCGGCCCAGTTGGGCGCGGCGGTCTTGTCGAGCGTCTCGCGGCTGACCTCGGCGTCGAACCAGCCCTGCGCGCCGTCGGCGCCGCGCTCGACCACCGTCAGGCAGACGCCCGAGCAGGCGATGGAGGCGCCGATCTCGGCGTCGGCGGTGTCGGGGCGGCAGGCGATGCGGATCCGCAGGCAGCCGTCCTCATCCGCCTGGCGCGACGAAATCGCGCCGATATCGGTGATGATCCCGGTGAACATGAAAAGACCCTCTTAACCATCCTGCGCCTAGGGTGCGGCCCGCGACACATAAAAGCGTGGGCGCGGCAGGGCAAGCCCGGCCGGTTCCGGCAGCGCCGCCGAAGGCGGTAAAGTCTGCGGGCGAGCCCACGTGATGCGACGCGGCGGCGGAGGATCTCCGCCACGAATATCAGCGATGGCGGCCGAAGCGCCGCGCAGCGTGGGAGAGACGAAGCGTGGAAGGGTCCGAACTGAGGCGGCGCATGGACGCCGCCGCGGCTGAGCCCGGAGCGGGGGCGGGCGCGCCGTCCCCGGCGCCGCCGCATGGCGCGCCGCCGGGCATGGGCGTGCGCGACGCGCTGCGCCGTCTCGGCCGCGCCCCGCGCACGGGCGCGCCGCTGCGCACGCCGTCCGGCCTCGCCGGGGGCGAGCCCATCGCCATCATGCCCCTGGACCGCGCGGCCCCCCGCGCCGCCGCCCATGCCGCGTCGGCGGCGCGGGCCGCTGCGCCCGAGGCGCGGCTGCGCGGCCCGGCCTCCGGCCCCCCGCCGCCGCCGCCGCCAACGCCGCCGCGCGCCGCAACGGGCCGCCGGGGCGCGCCCGGCGCCGGGGACGCGGAGCATCGCGGCGACGCTTCCGGGCGCAGCTTCCTGCTCCTCCAGGGCCCGCACGGCCCGTTCCTGGCCGAGCTCGCCCTCGCGCTGCGCGCCCGCGGGGCCGATGTCGCGCGCATCGCCTTCAACGCGGGCGACGCGGCCTGCTGGCGGCTGCAAGGCGGGGCCGATCCCGGCCCGCTGCTGCGCTTCGACGCCCCCTTCGCGGAGTTCGAGCTGCGCCTCGGCCGCTGGATCCGGGAGCGCGCCGCCACCGATCTCGTCCTTTACGGCGACACCCGCCCGTTCCACGCCGTCGCCCGCCGCTTGGGCCGCGCGCTGGGGCTGCGGGTGCATTGCTTCGAGGAAGGCTATATCCGCCCGCGCTGGATCACCTATGAGCGCGACGGCGTGAACGGCAATTCCAACATCCTCAAGGTCCCGGTCGAGGAGATGATCCGCGCCGTGCGCGCCGCCGGGCCCGCCCCCGAGGCGCTGTTCGAGGATGGCTGGGGCGCCGCGCGCGCCCATGCGCTGCACGGGGTGCGCTACCACGCGCGGGTGCGCCTCGCCGCCGCCGCGCCCTGGACCCGCTGGCCGCGCCAGGCGCCGCACATGCCGCTGACCGGCTGGTGCGAGGCGCGGGCCTACCTGCGCCGCGGCCTGACCTGGCCGCTGATGGCGCACCGCGCGCGCCGGGCGCTGGCCCCGCTGCTGGCGCCGGATGCGCCGGGCCACCACCTCGCGCTGCTGCAGCTCGGGGCCGACAGCTCGCTGCGCGCCCATTCGCGCTTCCCGGACGTCGCCGCGGTGGTGGAGCGGATCGTCGCCGACTACGCCGCGGCCGAGGGCGGGCTCTCGGGCCTGCCGCTGGTGTTCAAGGCCCACCCGTTCGAAACGGGGCGCGAGCGGCTGGCCCGCGCCGCCGCCCGCGCCGCCCGCCGCCACGGCGTCGCGGGACGGGTGGTCTTCGTCGAACGCGGCCCCCTCGGCCCGATGCTCGACAAGGCCGTTTCCGCCGTCACCGTCAATTCCACCGCCGCCCAGGCCGCGCTTCTGCGCGGCCTTCCCGTGCGCGCGATGGGCGAGGCGGTCTTCGTGCGCCCCGGCCTCGTCTCGACCCAGCCGCCCGCCGCCTTCTTCGCGGCCCCGCTTGCCCCGGACATGGAGGCCGTGCGCGCCTTCCGCCGCTTCCTCGTGGCCTCGAGCCAGTTCGAGGGGGATTTCTACACGCCCGAGGGCCGCGCCCGCGCCATCGGCCCGGTGATCGAGGCGATGCTGGCCCGGCGCGATCCCTACGCCCGGGCCCTGGCGCGATGAGGGGGGCGCTCCTCACCCTTCTCGCGCTGGTCCTGGCGGCCTGCGCCACGCCCCGCGGCGGCCCGACGCCGGGGGAGATCGCGGCCCCGCCGCTGGCGGGCGAGGACGGGTTCGCGCTGGTCCATGTCACCGACGCCGTGGCCCGCGCCGCCGCGCCGCCGCCGCGCCGGCGCTTTCCGGACTCTTTTCTCGCCGCGGAGGCGATGCCCCATGCGCTGATCGCGCGCGGCGAACGCCTGCGCCTGCGGATCTGGGAGAGTGTCGATCGCGGCGTCTACTCCGCCGGCGACGGCCCGCGCGCCTCGGATTTCGAGGTGCAGGTCGACGAGGCGGGGCGCATCTTCGTGCCCTATGCCGGGCATGTCCCCGCCGCGGGCCGCTCGCTCGACCGCGTGCGCGCCAGTCTCTCGAGCCGCCTCGGCGCGCTGACCCGCGATCCGCAGGTCGAGATCAGCCGCCCTGCGCCCACCCCCGGCGCGGCGCCCGAGGGCGAGCGCGCGGCGCTGGTGCTGGGCGAGGTGGCGCAGGGCGGGGTGCGCGCCATCACCCGCGACACGGGCCGGATCCTGGGCATGCTCGCCGCCGCGCTCGGCCCGGTGAAGGAACCCGCGACGCTGCAGATCACCCTGCGCCGCGGCGCCGAATCGGGGAAGGTCTGGCTGCGCGAGATCTACGAGGACCCGGCCCTGAACGTGGCCCTGCGCCCCGGCGACGCGGTGATCGTGGACCGCGACCGGCGCGCCTTCACCGGGCTCGGCGCCGTCTCCGCCCCGCAGCTGGTGCCGTTCCCGGCGCCCGAGGTCACGGCGCTCGAGGCGCTGGGGCTGCTGGCCGGGCTCGACCCGGCCGCGGGCGATCCGACCGGCATCTTCGTGTTCCGCACCGAGGCCGGGCCGACCGCCCGCGCCGTCGCGGCGGCGGCGGGGGCGACCCCGCCCGCGGGCGAGGCGCCGGTGCGCACGGCGTACCTGCTGGACCTGACCCGGCCCGGGGGCATGTTCACCGCCGGCGCCTTCCAGCTGCGCGACGGCGACACGGTCTATGTCACCGACGCGCCCGCGGTGCGCTGGATCCGGGTACTCAACGCGCTGGCCCCGGCGGTGAATTTCGTCGGGTCGGCCCGCAGCCTCGCCGGGGGCTGACGGGCGGCGCGCGCCTTGAGCCCCGCGCCGACGGGGACGGCCGCCCGCGCCGGGCGGGACCGGGCCGGGGACCCGACCGGGCGACGCCGCGGCGCCTGCGCCCCGGGGTGCGGCCCGTCCGGAAAGCGGGGCCCGGCAAAGCGGGGCCCGGCGGCGCGGCCCGCGGATGGCGGCGCCCCGGCGTCCTTCCGCGCTGGATGCAGGCCTCCTCCCGCGCGGGGCCTTTTCCCGCGCCGGATGCGGGCGTCCTCCGGCGCGGGGCGTCCCGTCGCGCCGGGCCTCGGCGGGTGCGCGCCGCTCGCCTTCGCGGCCGGTTTCGTGGCAGGGTGCGGGCGGACGCCCCGGCGCCGCTCCCTCGTCCCTGCCTGCCGCAAAGACCGCCGCCCATGCGCATCCTGTTCCTGACCCGCAAATGGGCCCCCGCCATGGGCGGGATGGAGATCTACAGCCAGGAGATGTCGGCCGAATTCCGCCGCCTCGGGCACGAGGTCGACCTGCGCGCCCTGCCGGGCCGCGCCGATGGCGGCGCGCCGGGGGCGGCCGCGATCCTCGGCTTCGGGCTGGGGCAGGCGCGGCGGCTCGCCCTCGGGGCCGGGCGCTGGGATCTCGTCTTCACCGGCGACCTCGCGATCTGGCCGCTGGCCGCGCTGGCGCTGCGGGCGGCGCGGCGCGGCGGCGCGCGGCCGGCGCTGCTGCTCTCGGCCCACGGCACCGACGCGGCCTTCGCCGCCCGCCCGACCGCGCCCGGCCGGGCCTACGGCGCCTATATGCGCCGCGGCGCCCGCGCCCTCGCCGCCGCCGCGCCCGGCCCCTTCGCCGTCGCCGCCAATTCCGGGGCCACCGCGGTGCTGACCCGCGCCCTCGGCTTCGATCATGTCGGGATCATCCCCCTCGGGGTCCGCGCCCGCGCGCCGGACCCGGCCCCGCCCGAGCGGCGCGAGATCCTGTTCGCCGGCCGCCTCGTGCGCCGCAAGGGCCTGTCCTGGTTCGTGCAGGAGGTGCTGCCGCACCTGCCCGCGGACCTGCCGCTCGCCGTCGCCGGAACGGCCTGGGACAAGGCCGAGGCGGCCGCGCTGGCGCATCCCCGGGTCGTCTTCCTCGGGGCCCTGCCGCAAGAGGAGCTGTGGGCGCGGATGGCCGCCGCGACGGTGGTGGCGGTCCCCAATCTCGCCGCCGGGCAGGGGCATGTCGAGGGGTTCGGCCTCGTCGCCGCAGAGGCCGCGGCGGCGGGGGGGATCGTGCTCGCCCCGCGGCTCGAGGGCTTCGCAAGTTCGGTGATCGAGGGCGAGACGGGGACGTTGCTTCCCCCCGGCGACGGCCCGGCCTGGGCGGCGGAGATCACGCGGATCGCCGCCCTTCCGCCCGCGTCCCGCGCCGCGCTGCGCGCCCGGGCGCGCGACGCCGCGGCGGCCCGGTTCGACTGGTCCCGCTGCGCGCGGGAGACGCTGGCCCTCGTCGGCGCGTGACCCGCGCCGCGGCCGGCTCAGCGCGTCGCGGCGGCCGCGGCCAGGATCCGCTCCATCTGCGTCAGCCAGCGCCCGGCGTCGAAGGCCTCCACCGCCCGCGCCCGCGCCGCCCGGCGCATCGCGGCATGGGCGGGCGCGTCGGCCAGCGCCGCCAGCGCGGCGTCGCCCAGGTCCTCGGCCCGCGCGGGCGGAACGGCGATGCCGCAGGCGGGCGGGGCCGCCACCTCCTCCACCGCGCCGCCCGACAGGCACAGCACGGGGGTGCCGCAGGCCATCGCCTCGGCCGCCACCAGCCCGAACCCCTCCTGGCGCGAGGGGAACAGCAGGAAGTCGGCGGCGCGATAGGCGTCGCGCAGCCCCTCGGCATCGACCCGCCCGAGGCGCCGGGCGCCCGGGGGCGGCGCGATCTCGGGGGCGCCGCCGCCGACGATGGTCAGCTCGGCCCGGTCGCCGAGCCGCGCCATGATCGCCGCGGTCACGTCGAACCCCTTGCGGCGGCTCGGCTTTCCAACCGAGAGCAGCCGCATCGGCCCCGGCGCGCGCGGGGCGTCCGCCCCGGGGGCAGGCGTGAAGAACCCGGTGTCGACGCCGTTCAGCGCCACCTCCACCGGCACGGGCAGAAGATGCGCGCGCAGCGCCGCCGCGGTGCTCTCGCTCACCGCGATGACCTTCGCGGCGGCGCGCAGGGCGGCGCGCTCCATCGGCCGCACGAACCCGGCGTGGAAGATGCGCTGCGCGGGGGATTTGAAGGCGCGCATCGCCGGGTCGTGGACCACGTGATGCACCACCACCGCCAGCGGCGCGGGGCGCGCGAAGGCCGCCGCGCTCCAGGAATTGGCGAGGGTCACGTCCGCCCCCGCGGGGGCGCGCAGCCCCGAGAGCCAGGGCGCGTACTGGAACCGGTGCGGGACCTTGTCCAGCGTCACCGCGTGGCCGCGCGCGCGCAGCCCCTCGGCCAGCTGGTCGGCCCAGACCTCGGCCCCGGTCCCGGTGCGGATCACGGGCATCCAGACATGCATGGCGGGGGCTCCTCGGCGGCGGGCGGGGGCACTATGGCCGCCCGCCCGCGCGGCGCCAAGCCCCGGGGGGCCGGAGGGGTCAGAGCGCCTTCGCGGCCTCCAGCACCTCCTCGGCATGGCCCGGCACCTTCACCTTGCGCCAGACCCGGGCCACCTTGCCCTCGGCGTCGAGCAGGAAGGTCGCGCGCTCGATCCCCATGAACGTCTTGCCGTACATCTTCTTCTCGCCCCAGACGCCGTAGGCCTCGCACATCCCGTCCTCTTCATCGGACAGCAGCGTGACCCCGAGCTCATGCTTGGTCTTGAACTTGTCGTGCTTGGCCACCCCGTCCTTGGAGATGCCGAAGACCGCGCAGCCCGCCGCCTCGAACTCGGCCGCAAGGCCGGTGAAGGCGATCGCCTCCTTCGTGCAGCCCGGGGTGTCGTCGCGCGGGTAGAAATAGAGGACCGCCTTGCGCCCCTTCAGGTCGGCCAGGGACACGCGGCCGCCGCCGTCGCGGGGCAGGTCGAAATCGGGGGCGGCGTCTCCGGCCTTCACGGCGTCGTTGGTCACGGGCGCTTCTCCTTTGCGGTGCGGACAGTTAGGATCGGGCGGGCGGGCGCGCCGGACGCGCCGGGGCCAGCCGCTGGAGCTCACGAGAAGATATGCCGCCCTTCGCCGGATCAAGGCCTGACCGCGTCGCGCGCGCCTCGCGCGCGCCTGCGCACAGGGGCGCGGTCGGGGGCGCGGCCGGGGGCGCGGCATGACCCGGCGGCTGCAGCGCAGGAAGGCGATCGCCGCACGGCTTCGCCGCCGCCCCCGGGCGAAGCATGGGCTCGGGACCGGGGGGCTGACGCTGCGCTGGCTGCTGCGGCGGCTCGGCAGCCTCGTGATCGCGCTCTCGCTCGCCTTCGTGGCGCTGGCGGCGGTGCTGTCGGCGCGGCTCGCGGTCGGGCCGGTCTCGCTCGGCGGGCTGGCGCGCTACGCCGCCGCGCGGATCGAGGCGGAGGCCCCGGGCCTGTCCGTCTCCGTCGCCGACCTGACGCTGGATCTCAGCCGCGCCGACCTGCCGCCGGGCCTGCGCGCCGAGGGGCTGGTGGTGCGCGTCGCCGAGACCGGGGCGCGGGTCTCAGTGCCCGCCGCGGCGCTGCGCTTTCACCTCGCCGACCTGCTGGAGGGGCGCGTGGCGCCGACCAGCGTCACCGTTTCGGGCATGGAGCTGACGCTGGTGCGCGGCGCCGACGGCGCGCTGATGGGCGGCGTGGGCTTCGCCGAGACCGACATGGGCCCGCATCCCGACCCCGCCGACGCGGGCGCCGCGCCGCCGCTCGGCCTCGCCGCCGTGCTGCGCGCGGCGGAAGCCGCGCAGGGCCCGTTCGGGCGGCTCGCGGCGCTGGCGAGCCGCGACATGCGGCTGGTCTTCGAGGACCGGGTGTCGAAGCGCACCTGGACCGCCGAGGGGGTGCAGCTGCACGTCGCCCGCGGGGCGGAGGGGCTGACCGCGACGCTGACCGCCGCCGACCCCGCCGCGCCGCCCTGGCTGCGGATCGACGCCGCCCGCGGCTTCGGGACCGGCGAGACGGCGGTGGAGCTGAAGATCGCCGACGGCGCTGGCGGCCCGGCGCTGGCCGCGGCGCTGCCCGAACTCGCCGTGCTCGCCGCGCTCGAGGCGCCGCTCTCGGGCGAGATCCGCGCCCGGCTGACCGATGCCGGGGCCGTGCGCGCGGCCGAGGCGTCGCTGGTGGCCGGCGCGGGGCGGGTCGCGGGGATCGACGGCGATGCCGGGCGGCTTTCCTCCGCCCGGCTGGAGCTGGAGCTGCACCCGGACGATGACCGGCTGGAGCTGCGCCGCGCGGTGATCGAGGGCGGGCTGGGGCGCGTCGACCTTTCGGGCGGCGGCGTGGTCGAACGCGATGCCGACGGGCGCCCCGACGCCGCGCGCCTGTCGCTCGACCTCGCGGCGCTGGAGCTGGGGTCCGAGGCGGGCTTCGCCGCGCCGATGTCCTTCGGCCCGGGCCGGGTCGAAGGGCGGTTCGAGCGGGACCGCATGGCGCTGACCCTCGACGAGGCGCGGATCGAGACGGGGGACCTCGTCTTCGCCGCCTCGGGCGGGGCGCGCCGGGGGCCGGGCGGCTGGTCGGGCAGCCTGCGCGCCGCCGCCGAACGCCCGGTCCCAGCCGCGGCGCTGGGGCCGCACTGGCCCGTCGGCCTCGCGCCCGGCGCCCGCGACTGGGTGGTGACCAACATCCTCGGCGGCGTGCTCGACACCCTCGTCTTCGCGGCCGATTTCGGCGCCGACGGCGGGTTCGAGGGGCGGCTCGATTTCGACTTCCACGACGTGACCGCGACCCCGGTGCAGGGGCTTCCCGCCCTGACCGGCGCGCGCGGGGCGGGGGCGGTGATCCTGCCCGCGGACGGCACGGGGCGCTTCGAGATCGCGGTGGACGAGGCGGTCGTCACCCCCGAGGGCGGCGTCGCCATCGCCATGGACGGCTCGCGCTTCGTGATCCCGGACGTGGAGGCGCAGATCCCCGAGGGCTTCGCCTACATCACCGCCGCCGGGGCGGTGTCGGACGTGATGGCGGTGATCGATTCGCCGCCCCTCGGGCTCATCTCCCGGCTCGGGGCGGATCTCGGCCCGGTGGACGGCGCCGCGACGCTGACCGCCGAGCTGTCGCTGCCGCTGCTGGCCGATGTCTCCATCGATGCGGTGGAGGTCAGCACGGCGGCGCAGATCGAGGGGCTGTCGCTGGTCGTCCCCGGCATCCAGCTGCCCGCCAACGCCGCGCGGGCGGAGCTGAAGGCCGATACCTCGCGGCTCGAGCTCACCGCCTCGGGCGCGCTCGACGGCATGCCCATCAGCGCCGCCTGGACCGAGACCTTCAGCCCTGAAGACGGCGCCCCGCCCACCCTGGTCACCGCCGCCGGCCCGTTCGGCCCGGCGCTGCTGGAGCGCGCCGGGATCGACGCGCTCTCGATCCCCGAGGGGCGCGGGCGGATGCGCGCGGTCATCGCGGTCCCCCGGAGCGGCCCGGTGGATGTGCGCGCAAGCGTGGACCTGACCGGCGCCGCGCTGCGCCTGGCGCGCCCCGCCTGGGGCAAGGCCGCGGGGGTCGCCGCCTCGGCCGAGGCGCGGCTGCGGATCGGCGAGACCATCGAGCTGCGCTCGCTCAAGGTCGATGCGCCGGGCCTCGCGCTCTCCGGCGCCGCGACGCTGGGCGGGGACGGCGCGCTGCGCAACGCCCGGCTCGACCGGGTGTCCATCGACGGCACGGTGGAAGGGGCGGCGAGCTATATCGCCGGGGCCCCCGCCTCGCTGCGCTTCGAGGGCGCGCTGCTGGACCTCTCGGCCCTCGGCGGCGGGGACGGGGAGGCCGGCGGCGGCGGCGGCGCGCTGACCGGCGAGGCGACGGCCGAGCGGCTGCGCCTGACCGAGAGCCTGGCGCTGCATGGCGGGCGGGCGGCGTTCTCCGCCTCGGCCGCCGGGGGGCTGAAGGCGACGCTGACGGGCGCGCTCGGCGGCGCCGCGCCGCTGCAGGTGGAGTATGACGCGCCCGCGGGGGGCGATGCGGCGACGCTGGCGCTGGCCTCCTCCGACGCCGGGGCGCTGCTGCGCGAGGCGGCGGGGTTCGAGGCGGGCGCGGGCGGCGCGCTGCGCGCCGACGCCCGCCTGCGCCCGCCCTCCGGGGACGGGGTGGTGGAGGGCCGCGCGGTGATCGAGGGGATGTCGCTGCGCGGCGACTCCTCCACCGTGCGGGCGCTGGCCGCCGCGTCCATCACCGGCGTGTTCGAGACCGCGGGCGGCGGCGCGCTGCTGCTCTCGCGCATCGAGGCGCCGTTCCGCTGGGACGGGACCAGGCTGACCGTCACCGACGCGCTGGCGCGGGGCCCGAGCCTTGGCGTCACGCTCTCGGGCGACTGGTGGAAGGCGGAGGACCGGCTCGACATGGCCGGGGTGATGTCGCCCGCCTACGCGATCAACGGGATCCTGAACGAGGTGCCGCTGCTCGGCGCGCTGCTGGGCGGCAAGGGCGAGGGGCTGCTGGGCGTGACCTTCACCCTGACCGGCGCCAGCGGCGATCCGAAGCTGACCGCCAACCCGCTGTCGGCGCTGACCCCCGGCGCGCTGCGCGGGGTGTTCGAGGGGCGCGCCGCGCCCGCCCCGGCGGCGCAGGCCCCTGCGCGCGCGGGGGGCGAGGCGCCGACGCCCCAGCCCGCCCCGGCCCGACCGGCGCCCGCGCCGCCGCCGCCGACCGAGCGGCTTTTCGAGCGCTGAGGGGCGCCGGGCGCCGCGCCGAACGCGACAACGCCCGCGCCGGTCCCCCGGCGCGGGCGTTGTCCGTCACTCGCTTCGGGCAGGTCAGCCCAGCTCGGCGATGGCGTGCTTCTTCTTGCCCGAGGACAGCTTCAGCCCCCCGGCGAAATCAGCCTCGGTGAACATGCGGCCCGGATCGGTGATCGCCTCGTCCCCCGCCTTGGCGCCGCCGCCCTGGATGATGCGCTTGGCCTCCTTGCCCGACGGGGCCAGCCCCGCGCGCACCAGCAGCTGCGCGAACGAAATCCCGCCATCGGCGAGATCCCCCGCGGCCAGCTCCAGCCGCGGCAGGTCGCCCCCGGCGCCGCCCTGCTCGAACACCTCGCGCGCCGTCCGCTTGGCCGCTTCCGCCGCCTCGCGCCCGTGCAGCATCGCGGTGACCTCGTCGGCCAGGATGATCTTCGCCTCGTTGATCTCGGAGCCGCCGAGGGCGCCGAGCCGGTCGCATTCCTCCACCGGAAGCTCGGTATAGAGCTTCAGGAACTTGCCGGTGTCGGCGTCGGTGGTGTTGCGCCAGAACTGCCAGAAGTCATAGGGCGAGAGCATGTCGGCGTTCAGCCACATCGCGCCGCCCTGCGATTTGCCCATCTTCTTGCCGTCCGAGGTGGTCAGCAGCGGCGTGGTCAGGCCCCAGACCTTGTTCCCGTCGACGCGGCGCGTCAGCTCGACCCCGTTGACGATGTTCCCCCACTGGTCCGAGCCGCCCATCTGCAGCACGCAGCCATAGCGGCGGTTCTGCTCCATGAAGTCATAGGCCTGCAGGATCATGTAGTTGAACTCGAGGAAGCTCAGCGACTGGTCGCGGTCGAGGCGCGATTTCACCGATTCAAACGACAGCATCCGGTTGACGCTGAAATGCCGGCCGATGTCGCGCAGGAACTCGAGGTAGTTGAGATGGTCCAGCCACTCGGCGTTGTTGAGCATCAGCGCGCCGTTGTCGCCCTCGCCATAGTCGAGGTAGCGCGCGAAGACCTGCTTCATCGACGCGATGTTGGCGTCGATGGCGTCGGGGGTCAGCAGCGGCCGCTCGTCCGAGCGGAAGGACGGGTCCCCGACCTTGGTGGTGCCGCCGCCCATCAGGGTGATCGGCTGGTGCCCGGTCTTCTGCAGCCAGCGCAGCATCATGATGTTGAGCAGGTGCCCGACATGAAGGGATTTCGCCGTGGCGTCATAGCCGATATAGCCCGGGACGACCCCGCTCAGCAGGGCCTGGTCGAGGCCTTCCAGATCGGTGCAGTCATTGTAGAATCCGCGCGCGATCACGGTGGCGAGGAATTCGGATTTCGGCGTGTAGGTCATGTCCGGAGTCCTTGAGGGCGATGTCGGCCGGGGGCGTGAATGCCCCGTGCGGGGCCAAGACGCAAGGGGAAGGCGCTATGGAAGGCGTGACGGAGGCTTTGCGCGAGGCGTTCGAGAGCGGCCCGGACTGGTGCCTCGGGCTGATGTCCGGCACCGCGATGGACGGCGTGGACGCCGCCCTGGTGCTGACGGATGGCGAGGAGATCACGGGCTTCGGCCCGTCGCTGTTCTCCGCTTACCCCAAGGGCTCCATGGCCGCCGCCCGCTCCGTCCACGCGGACGGCTTGCGCCTGCGCGCCGGGGGCGACCCTGCGCTGGTCGCCGCGGCGGGCGCAGAGGTCGACGCCGCCCATGCCGCCGCCTGCGCCGCGCTTCTGGCCGCCCCGGCCGCGCCCGATGCGGCCCTTGTGGGCTATCACGGCCAGACGGTGGCGCACGCGCCGGATGAGGGCTGGACCTGGCAGCTCGGGGACGGCGCCGCGCTGGCGAAGGCGCTGCGCCGACCCGTGGCCTGGGATTTTCGCTCGGCCGACATGACGGCGGGCGGGCAGGGCGCGCCGCTGGCGCCGTTCTTCCACTGGGCGCTGGCGCGCAGGATCGGCGCGCCGGGGCCGGTGGCGTTCCTCAACCTCGGCGGGGTGGGCAACGTCACCTGGGCGGATCCGCAGGCGGATGGCCCCGAGGCGCCGGGCGCGCTGCTGGCCTTCGACACCGGCCCCGCCAACGCGCCGGTGGATGACTGGATGCGCCGCCAGGCCGGGCTGCCGCACGACCCGGACGGCCGCCACGCCGCCGCGGGCAAGGTGCACGAGGGGGTGTTCAAGGCCAATTCCGTGCGCGCCTATCTCGGGCGCCGCCCGCCCAAATCCCTCGACCGCAACGATTTCGCCCAGGCCGCCGCATCGGCCGAGGGGCTGTCGCTGGAAGACGGCGCCGCAACCCTCACCGCGCTTTCCGCCCGCATGGCGGCGGCGGCGCAGGACCATTTCCCCGCCCCCGTCTCGCGCTGGCTGGTCTGCGGCGGGGGGCGGCGGAACGCTGCGCTGATGGCGATGCTGGCCGAGCGCGTCGAGGCCCCGGTGCAGGCGGTGGAAGAGGCGGGGCTCGACGGCGACATGCTCGAGGCGCAGTGCTTCGCCTGGCTCGCCGCGCGGGTGGTGCGGGGCCTGCCGCTCTCGGCGCCGGGAACGACGGGCGTTGCGGGGCCGACGCCGGGGGGGCGGCTCGCCCGGCCCTGACCGCCTGCGCTGCCTGGCCGCGCGCTACCGCGCCGCGCGCCGCCAGGCCAGCGCGCCGCCGCAGGCGAGGCCGAGGCCGAGCGGCGCGACCACCATCGCCAGCGCCATGAACACCGCCAGCACGATCTCGCCCTGCCACAGCCCGAGGGCCATCGCCGCGAAGCCCAGCGCCGGAACCCCGAGGCCGAAGCCCAGCGACCAGCGCAGCCGCCGCGCCCCCAGCGCCCGCCCGATCACGAGGCCCAGGGCGTAGAAACACCCGATGACGATCAGTCCCAATGCCGCGACCATCCGCGCGCCCTCCGCTTCGTGAAACGCGAAAGGGCGGCCCGACCGGACCGCCCTTTCCCCTCTCGACCCCCGGCGCTCAGAGCGCCGGGTATTCGTCGTCCATGCGGGTCTTTACGTAACCCTCGACCATGGAGATCATCTCCTCGAGCTGCTTCTCGAAGAAATGGCTCGCGCCCGGCATCACCTCGTGGGTGATGGTGATGCCCTTCTGCTGGTGCAGCTTGTCGACCAGCTTCTGCACGTCCGCCGCCGGGGCGACGCGGTCCGCGGCGCCGTTGACGATGATCCCCGAGGAGGGGCAGGGCGCGAGGAAGCTGAAATCGTACATGTTCGCCGGCGGCGCCACCGACACGAAGCCCGAGATCTCGGGGCGGCGCATCAGCAGCTGCATCCCGATCCAGGCGCCGAAGCTGAAGCCGGCCACCCAGGTGGTCTTGGCGTTCGGGTTCATCGCCTGCAGGTGGTCAAGCGCGGCGGCCGCGTCCGACAGCTCGCCGATGCCCTGGTCGAACTCGCCCTGGCTGCGCCCCACGCCGCGGAAGTTGAACCGCAGCACGGAAAAGCCCAGCCGGTGGAAGGCGTAGTGCAGGTTGTAGACGACCTTGTTGTTCATCGTCCCGCCGAACTGCGGGTGCGGATGCAGGATCAGCGCGACGGGGGCGTCCTTGGCCTTCTGCGGGTGGTAGCGGCCCTCGAGCCGTCCGTCGGGGCCGGGAAAGATCACCTCGGGCATGCGCGCGCGTCTCCTTCTTGCATTGGCGGCTGTCCCCATGCGGTCTGGGGGCTGCGGCGGCCTCCCGGGAAACGGTTTCCGGGATTGCTTGACTGGTTTGGTCGGGTAACTTAGAACAGTTCCAAACAGGCCGGGCGGCGCAGCTGCCGCCCAGCGCAGGTAAGCGAGGGCCGGGCGTCCGTCAACTGTGACGGCCGGTATGAATGTGCACGCGTGCGCGGGATGCGCGCGCCGCGGGGCCCCGGGCGGCCCGCGCAACGCCGGAAGTCGGAGGTCGCGATGAAGCTGAGCACCAAGGGCCGCTACGCCGTCACCGCGCTCTCGGACATCGCGCTGCAGGGCGCGGCGGCGGGCGGGCAGGGCGATCTCCTTGTTTCGCTTTCGGAAATTTCCGAGCGGCAGAACATCTCGCTCTCCTATCTCGAACAGCTCTTCGTCCGCCTGCGCCGCGCGGGGCTGGTGGACAGCGTGCGCGGACCCGGCGGCGGCTACCGGCTGGCGCGTCCCGCCGGGCAGATCTCCATCGCCGAGGTGATGAGCGCGGTGGACGAGCGCCTGAACGCCATGGGCTGCGACGGGCGAATCGGCCAGGGCTGCGGCGGCAGCCGCGCCGGGTGCCTGACGCACAACCTGTGGGAGCAGCTCTCGGCCCATGTCCACGTGTTCCTGGCCCGCACCACGCTGGCCGACGTCGTGGCCGACAAGATGCAGCCGTGCCCGGCGGTGCCCGATTTCTCCTCGCTGCTCGAGGCGGAGGACGAGGCGGACCTGGAGCGCACGCCGTGACGGGTCGGCTCTATCTCGACTGGAACGCCAGCGCGCCCCTGCGCCCCGAGGCGCGGGCCGCCGCGGTCGCGGCGCTCGATGTGCTCGGCAACCCCTCCTCGGTCCATGCCGAGGGGCGGCGCGCCCGCGCGCTGGTCGAGACGGCGCGCGAGCAGGTCGCGGCCCTCGTCGGCTGCGCGCCCGCGGAGGTGATCTTCACCTCCGGCGCCACCGAGGCCGCGGCGCTGCGCCTCTCGGACATCCCGGACCTGATCGGCGCGGGGCTCGAGCACCCCGCCGTCGCCGCCCACCTGGGCCGCCTGACGGGCACCGAGATGCTGGCGGTGGACGCCGAGGGCCGCGCCATCCGCGGGGCCGAACGCGGCCGCGTCGCGCTCCAGGCCGCGAACTCCGAAACCGGGGTGCTGCAGGCGGTGACGCCCGAGAAGCCGGTGTTCTTCTGCGACGCGACCCAGGCCGCGGGCCGCATCCCCTTCGCCTTCGACGGCCGCGTCCAGGACAGCGCCGTCGTCTCGGGCCACAAGTTCGGCGGCCCCAAGGGCGTCGGCGCGCTGATCCTGCGCGCGGGCGTGCACCTCTCCATGCCCGGCGGCGGGCAGGAGATGGGCCGGCGATCCGGCACCGAGAACCTCGCCGGCATCGCCGGGATGGGCGCCGCCGCCGAGGCCGCCGCGCGCGACCTCGCCTCCGGCGCCTGGGAGGAGGTGCGCGCCGTGCGCGACGCCTTCGAGGAGATGATCCTTTCCGAGGCCCCGGGCGTATCCATCGTGGGCCGCGGGGCGGAGCGCCTGCCCAACACCACGCTGCTGCTGGCCCCCGGCTGGCGGGGCGAGACGCAGGTGATGCAGATGGACCTCGCGGGCTTCGCCGTCTCGGCCGGGGCGGCGTGCTCCTCGGGCAAGGCGCGGCCCATCGGGGCGCTCTCGGCCATGGGCGTGGAGCCCGGCCTCGGCGCCTGCGCGCTGCGGGTGTCGATCGGGCCGGGGGTGACGGGGGCGGACATGTCCCGCTTCGCCGCCGCCTGGCTTTCGGAATTCAAGCGCCGCGCGAAGACTGCGGCGTAAGCGACTGACAAATCAACTGATCTGCGCGGCGCCCCGTGACGCCAGCGCACAGGCTAAGGAGACCCACATGACGGCTCTCGACAACGTCAAGGACGGCGTGGAGCAGGAAACCATCGACGCGGTGCGCTCGATGGCCGAACGCTACAAGTACGGCTTCGAGACCGAGGTGGAGACCGAGTTCGCGCCCAAGGGCCTGAACGAGGACATCGTGCGCCTGATCTCGGCCAAGAAGGGCGAGCCGGAGTGGATGCTCGAGTGGCGTCTCGCGGCCTACAAGCGCTGGCTGGAGATGGACGAGCCCGAATGGGCGATGGTCCACTACCCGAAGATCGACTTCCAGGACCAGTATTACTACGCCCAGCCCAAGAGCTTCGCCGAGAAGCCCAAGTCGCTGGACGAGGTGGACCCCGAACTGCTGCGCACCTACGAGAAGCTCGGGATCCCGCTGCGCGAGCAGATGATCCTTGCGGGCGTCGAGGGCGCCGAGGCCGCGCCCTCCGAAGGGCGCAAGGTCGCGGTGGACGCGGTTTTCGACTCCGTCTCCGTCGGCACCACCTTCAAGGATGAACTCGCCAAGGCGGGCGTGATCTTCTGTTCGATCTCGGAAGCGGTGCGCGAGCATCCCGAGCTGGTGAAGAAGTATCTCGGCTCGGTCGTCCCGGCCTCCGACAACTTCTACGCCACGCTCAACTCGGCCGTGTTCTCGGACGGGTCCTTCGTCTACGTCCCCGAGGGCGTCCGCTGCCCGATGGAACTGTCCACCTATTTCCGCATCAACGCGGAGAACACCGGCCAGTTCGAGCGCACGCTGATCGTCGTCGACAAGGGGGCCTATGTCTCCTATCTCGAAGGCTGCACCGCGCCGCAGCGCGACACCAACCAGCTGCACGCGGCCGTGGTCGAAATCGTGGCGCTCGAGGACGCGGAGGTGAAGTACTCCACCGTCCAGAACTGGTTCCCGGGCGACGAGAACGGCAAGGGCGGCATCTACAACTTCGTCACCAAGCGCGCCGACTGCCGCGGGGATCGTTCGAAGGTGATGTGGACGCAGGTCGAGACCGGCTCGGCCGTCACCTGGAAGTACCCGTCCTGCATCCTGCGCGGCAATGACAGCCAGGGCGAGTTCTATTCGATCGCCATCGCCAACAACTACCAGCAGGCCGACACCGGCACCAAGATGATCCACCTCGGCAAGAACACCAAGTCGCGGATCGTCTCCAAGGGCATTTCGGCGGGCAAGGCGCAGAACACCTATCGCGGGCAGGTGGCCATCCACCCCAAGGCGACCGGGTCGCGCAACTTCACCCAGTGCGACAGCCTGCTGATCGGCGACGCCTGCGGCGCCCACACGGTGCCGTATATCGAGTGCCGCAACCACTCCTCGAAGGTCGAGCACGAGGCGACGACCTCGAAGATCGCCGACGACCAGCTTTTCTACCTCCGCTCCCGCGGGATCGGCGAGGAAGAGGCGGTGGCGCTGGTGGTCAACGGCTTCTGCAAGGAGGTCCTGCAGGCCCTGCCGATGGAATTCGCGATGGAGGCGCAGAGCCTCGTCGCGATCAGCCTCGAAGGCTCGGTCGGCTGACCGGCTGACCGGGATCGCCGCAGGGATCGGAGGCGCCGAGGGACATGTCGGACGACGATTTCAAGGATCGCCTGGCCCGGATCCAGGCCCGCGCCGCCGAGGAGCGGGCGGCCGAGGGTCCGGCGAAGGCCGAGGATCCCTACGATCTGTCCGACTTCAAGAAGGACAAGTCGTCCAAGGGCTTCCGCAAGGAACGCTACGGCGAACTCCACGACACCTACCGGGGCGCCAAGGCGGCGAACCGGTGGGGGATCGGCCTCGGCGCCGTTTCCACCGGCGCGGTGATGGCGGGGCTTTCGGCGGCGCGCGACGACGGCGCGGGGCCGGATGATGTCGACGTCATCCTGCGGATGGTGGAGATGGCCGAGGACCCGAACGGGCCCGAGGCCGCGCTCTTCGCCATCGGCGTGCCGCTGCTGTGCCTGGCGTTCACGCCGATCCTGCTGCTGGTCGGCCGCTTCCTCTACAAGTGGCGGTGGGCGGCGGTCTGGCTCTATTTCCTGGGGGCGGTCCTCGCCATCGTGGCGGTCGGCTGGCTCGGCCCCCTCGCATTCATCTTCATCTGACCGGAGGGTTCCCGTGATGATCATGACCACCACCGACAGCCTCCAGGGCCGCAGGATCACCGCCTATCACGGCGTGGTCGTGGGCGAGGCGATCATGGGCGCGAACATCGTGAAGGACTTCTTCGCCGGCATCACCGACATCATCGGCGGCCGGGCGAGCGCCTTCGAGGGCAGCTTCAAGGCCGCCCGGATCGAGGCCTTCGGCGAGATCGAGGACCAGGCCCGCGCGCTTGGCGGCGACGCCGTGGTGGGCATCGACATCGACTACGAGGTGGTCGGGGGCGACGGCTCCATGATGATGGTCTCGGTCTCCGGGACCGCGGTCAGCACCTCGCCCGATATCTGAACAACGCCCCGCAAGGGGCTGAGAACACGGGGCGTATTGCCCCAACCCGTGACATCACCCGCGCCCGGCGCGGGGCAGATCCAAGGATGCGACATGCTCGAGATCAAGAACCTGCACGTGAAGCTTGAGGAAGAGGACAAGCAGATCCTCAAGGGCGTCGACCTGACCGTCGAGGCGGGCAAGGTGCACGCCATCATGGGCCCGAACGGCTCCGGCAAGTCCACGCTGTCCTATGTCCTCGCGGGCCGCGACGGCTACGACGTCACCGACGGCTCCGCCACCCTGCTGGGCGAGGACCTGCTGGACCAGGACCCCGAGGAGCGCGCCGCCGCCGGCCTGTTCCTGGCCATGCAGTACCCGGTGGAGATCCCCGGGGTGGGCAACATGACCTTCCTGCGCACCGCGCTGAACAGCCAGAAGAAGGCGCGCGGCGAGGCGGAGATGTCCTCGGCCGATTTCCTCAAGTTCGTGCGCGAGAAGGCGAAGACCCTGAAGATGGGTCCCGAAATGCTCAAGCGCGCGGTGAACGTCGGCTTCTCGGGCGGTGAGAAGAAGCGCAACGAGATCCTGCAGATGGCGGTGCTGGAGCCGAAGCTCTGCATCCTCGACGAGACCGATTCCGGCCTCGACGTCGACGCGATGAAGCTGGTCTCCGAGGGCGTGAACGCGCTGCGCGACGAGGGCCGCGGCTTCCTCGTCATCACCCACTACCAGCGCCTGCTCGACCACATCAAACCCGACGTGGTGCACATCATGGCCAATGGCCGGATCATCAAGACCGGCGGCCCCGAGCTGGCGCTCGAGGTCGAGAACAACGGCTACGCCGATCTGCTCGAGGAGGCGTGAGCATGGCCGTTCCCGCGAAAATGGCCGCCGCGAAGCAGGAGCTGGCGGAGGAGCTTCTCGCCCGTCACGTCCCCGCGCCCGCCTCGGCCTGGGCCGATGCGGCGCGCGCCGAGGCCGCCGCGCGCCTGCGCGCCATGGGCGCCCCGGGCCGCCGCGACGAGTACTGGAAATACACCAACCCCACCAAGCTGACCGCGCTGGCCGAGGCCGCCTCGGCGCTGGAATCGGACGCGTTCAACGGCGTGGATGCGGCGAGATTCGTGTTTGTCGACGGGGTGTTCCGGGCCGATCTTTCGGATGCGCTTGAAGTCGAGGGGCTGGAAATCTCGCTGCTCTCCGACGCGCTCTCGGCGGATATCCACTGGGCGTCCTCGGTGTTCGGCGTGATCGAGGGCGGCGAGCATGGCCGCACCCCGCGCCCGCTTGCCGCGCTCAACACCGCGACCGCCTGGGAAGGTGTTTGCATCCGGGCTGTCGGCGAAGCCGCGCGCCCGGTGCTGATCGACCAGCGCCGCACGGGCGCCGCGGTCGAGGCGATGATCCACCACGTGATCCGGGTCGAGCCCGGCGCGAAGGTGACGGTGCTCGAACAGGGCGCCGCCGGCGCCCGCGCCAACACCTGCATGGAAGTGGACCTCGGCGAAGGCGCCGGTTTCAACCATGTCCGCGCGCAGGGTCCGGCGAACGACCGGCTGACCAACGCGTCGGTCTTCGCCCGCCTCGAAAAGGACTGCGCGTACAAGAGCTTCACGCTCTCGGTCCAGGGCGAGCTGACGCGCAACGAGCATGTCATCCGCCTCAATGGCGACGACGCGCTGGCGCATGTCGCGGGCGCCTGCCTGATCGACGGCGACGTGGTCCATGACGACACCGTCTTCGTCACCCATGACGCGGTGAACTGCGAGAGCCGTCAGGTCTACAAGAAGGTCCTCAAGAACGGCGCCCGCGGCGTGTTCCAGGGCAAGATCCACGTGATCGAGGACGCGCAGAAGACCGACGGCTACCAGATCTCCCAGGCCCTCCTCCTGACCGAAGACGGCGAGTTCGACTCCAAGCCCGAGCTCGAGATCTATGCCGACGACGTCGCCTGCTCCCACGGCTCCACCGTCGGCGCGGCGGACGAGACGGCGCTGTTCTACCTGCGCTCGCGCGGGGTGCCGCTCGAGGCCGCGCAGGGCATGATCGTGCTCGCCTTCCTCGCCGAGGCGCTGGAGGAGATCGAGGACGAGGCTCTCGCCGACATCATGCGCGACCGCATCGCCCACTGGGCGCTCGGCGGCGTGGGCGTGGACGAGGCGCTGGTCGAGGCGCTGGAGGCCGAGGCGTGAGCGACGCCGCCGCCGATCCTGCGCGGGCGCGCCGGCCGCTGATGATCCCCCGGGCCCTGCGGGCCTGGGGCGACCTGGGTGGTTCGGTGCGTGAAGAACTGGACGCAAACCCTTCCGAGCCGCAGGTTTTCGCCTGGCTGATGATCGCGCTCGCCGTGCATGGCGTGGTCGCGGTCCCGGGCGAGATGCTGCTGCCGGGGATGGGCGGCGAGGCGATGCCGGGCATCGCCTTCGCCACCTCCGTCACCCTCGCGCCGCTGCTGTGGTACGGGATCTCGGCCCTTGTCGGCGCCGCGATCCGGGCCATGGGCGGCAAGCTCTCCTATGGCGGGCACCGGGTGGTGTGGTTCTGGTTCGCGCTGGTGATGCTGCCGGTGATGCTGGTGCAGGAGATGCTGGCGCTGCCCGCCGCCCTCGCCGGGCTGACGGTGCTGGGCGACGTGCTCGACATCCTCGCCGCCGCGGCGGGGCTGTGGGTGCTGGTGTCGTTCTACCGCGCGGCCGAGGACTGGGGCGCGATGCGGGCCGACCGCAAGCGCTTCGTGCTCGGCCTCGTCTACACCGCGCTGGTGGCGCTGGTGGTGGTCGGCGTCTTCGCGATGATCCCGATGCTGCTCTCGGCGGCGTGACGACGCGGCCGCGCCCCGGCCCTTGCGCCGGGGCGCCCGCAGGCCCCAGATGCGGGGCCATCCCCTTGTCCCAACCCGGGAAATGACCGCTCGTGCTGATCGCGTTCCTCGACAATCTCCGCCTTGGCTTCACCAATCCGCGCGCCAGCGCCCGCACGCTCCTGGGCCGCGGGGCGACGGTGCGGGACGCGGTGCACATGGCCGTGCTGGCGCTGTGCATCCAGTGGGCGGCCGAGAAGGGCGTGTCCTGGGCCTTCACCGGCAAGGCCGAGGCGACGGGCGGCTTCGCGCTGACCGTCCACATGGGGCTGCAGATGCTGCAGCTTCTGCTGATGAGCGTCGGCGCGCACGAGATCGGCGCCAAGTTCGGCGGCCGCGCGACGCGCGAGCAGATCGCCGTCCTCTCGGGCTGGCACCTGCTGCTGCAGGCGGTGCTGTCGCCGGTGCAGATCCTCGCCGTCCATGCCGCCCTGTCGCAGGAGGCGACGCTGCTGGTGCTGCTGCTGCCGCTCTCGGTCGGCCTGCTGGTCTGGATTTATGCCTCGATGCTGGCCGAGGCGCACGGGTTCAAGCGGCTCGGCCCCGTCCTGCTGGCGGTGTTCCTGGGGTTCATGGCGCTCGGCATGGTGGCGCAGCTGGTGCTGAGCCTGCTGGTGGGCGTCGAGGCGCCCGCGGGCGCCGCCGCCTGAAGTTCTTGACTGGAGAAGACGCGATGTACGACGTCGAGGCCGTTCGCGGCGATTTCCCGATCCTGTCGCGCGAAGTGCACGGGGTTCCGCTGGTCTATCTCGACAACGGCGCCTCGGCCCAGAAGCCGCAGGTGGTGATCGACGCGATCACCCAGGCCTATTCGATGGAATACGCCAACGTGCATCGCGGCCTGCACTACCTGTCGAACCTCGCGACCGAGAATTACGAGGCGGTGCGCGGCAAGGTGGCGAAATTCCTCGGGGCCGCGTCGGAGGACGAGATCATCTTCACCTCGGGCTCGACCGAGGCGATGAACCTGATCTCCTACGCATACGCCGCGCCGAACCTGTCCGAGGGGGACGAGATCCTGCTCTCGGTCATGGAGCATCACGCCAACATCGTGCCCTGGCATTTCCTGCGCGAACGCCAGGGCGTCGTGCTGAAATGGGTCGAGCCGGATGCCGACGGCAGCCTTCCGGCGCAGAAGGTGATCGACGCGATCGGGCCGAAGACGAAGATGATCGCGCTCACGCACATGTCGAACGTGCTGGGGACGGCCGTGGACGTGAAGGCGGTCTGCGCCGAGGCCCGCAAGCGCGGCATCACGACGGTCATCGACGGCTCGCAGGGCGCCGTGCACATGCCGGTGAACATGGTCGATCTCGGCTGCGATTTCTACGCCATCACCGGGCACAAGCTTTACGGTCCCACCGGGTCGGGCGCGCTCTATGCCCGGGCCGAGGTGATGGAGAAGATGCGCCCCTTCCTCGGCGGCGGCGACATGATCCGCGAGGTGTCGCGCGACGTCATCGCCTATGCCGACCCGCCGCTGAAGTTCGAGGCCGGGACCCCGGGCATCGTGCAGACCATCGGCCTCGGCGCCGCGCTCGACTACATGACCGACCTGGGGATGGAGAACATCGCCGCGCACGAGGCGTCGCTGCGGGACTATGCGCAGGAGCGGTTCGCGGGGCTCAACTGGCTCAACGTCCAGGGCAACGCGCCGGGCAAGGGGGCGATCTTCAGCTTCACCATCGAAGGCGCGGGCCACGCCCATGACATCTCGACCGTCGTCGACCGTAAAGGCGTCGCGGTGCGGGCCGGTCATCATTGCGCGCAACCGCTGATGGAGCATCTTGGCGTGACCGCAACCTGCCGGGCTTCTTTCGGTTTGTATAATACTAAAGGCGAAGTCGATCGTCTTGTTTCAGCGCTGGAAACCTGTCACAAACTCTTTGCATGATAAGGAAACGATGTTTCGCAGGATCCTAAGCCTGCGAACGATGGTTTCTCCGAGGTGAAGAAGCAGCAAGGGGTGATGAGATGATGTTCGGTCCGATGTGCAAACCTGACGCGAAGGTCAACACGTCCGACGTGTTCGGGTTCGGCGCCGCCGGCGCGGATATGCAGACCATGCAGAACATGATGACCATGTTCGCCGCGCCCTGGGCGACGATGTGGGCGCTCCAGTCCGAGATGGCGCAGGAAACTCTGCGCCGCGCCTTCGGCGGCTGATCCCGGGCCTTGCGCCGGCCCTCGCGCCAGGCTGTGCGCGGCCGGGCGCGGGGCAGGGGCGCAAGCCTGGTCCGAAACTGAAAACGGGCGCGCCGGGGGACCGGCGCGCCCGTTTCTCGTCCCCGGCGCGCGCGCCTCAGCCCACCGCGCTGTCGCCCGCCCGCAGCCGCCTTGCGGCCAGCGCGCTCAGCCCCGCCAGCAGCGCCGCGCAGCCGAGGCACCCGGCCAGCCCGCCGAGCTGGTAGGACACCCCCGAGGCCACCGTCCCCAGCAGCCGCCCCGCGGCGTTGGACATGTAGTAGAAGCCCACGTCCATCGTCACCCGCCCGGCCGAGCTGAAGGCCAGGATCAGGTAGGAGTGGAGCGAGGAGTTCACCGCGAAGACCGCTCCGAACCCCATCAGCCCCAGCGCCAGCGGGACCGCGAAGCCCGCGCCCTCGCCGAACACGACCGCCGCCGCCGCCATCGGCGCCAGCACCGCCGCCAGCCCCGCCGCCCAGCCCCAGGCGAGGCCGGAGACCTCCGCCAGACCTCGCGCCTTCGCCCGCAGCAGCTTCGGGGCCGCGGCCTGCACCGCGCCGTAGGCGATCACCCAGGCCGACATGAAGCCGCCGGTGATGAAGAACGCCTCGCGCGCGCCCTCGGGCGTTCCGTCCGACAGGGCCGAGGCGAACCAGACCGGGACCCCCACCACGAACCACGCGTCCCGCGCCGCGAACAGGAACACACGCGCCAGCGACAGCCGGTTGACGTTGGGATCCTTGCTGAACACCTCCCTGAACTTCGCCTTGGCCGAGCCGCGCGGCAGCCCCGGCGGCATCAGCGCCGCGCAGCCCGCCAGGATCGCCGCCAGCACCCCGGCCATGGCCCAGAGCGCGCCCTCGAACCCCAGCACGCCCAGCAGCAGCGCCCCGAGGCCGAAGCCGAGGCCCTTCACCGCGTTCTTGGACCCCGTCAGCGCCGCCACCCAGCCGAACAGCGCGCCCTCGGGGGCCAGCAGCTTGACCGCCGATTTCGAGGACATTTTCGAGAGGTCCTTGGCCACCCCCGACAGCCCCTGCACGCCCATCACGTAGGCGACCGAGGCGGTGACGCCCCAGCCCGGGTCCATCCGCGCCAGCAGCGCCAGCGCCACGATCTGCAGCCCCAGCCCGGCATAAAGTGTGCGCGTCAGCCCGAACCGCGCCGCCAGCCACCCGGCCGAGAGGTTGGTGACGATCCCGGCCACCTCGTACAGAAGGAACAGCCAGGCGAGCTGCGTGGCGGTGAAGCCTTCCTCGTGGAAATGCAGCAGCGCCAGCATCCGCAAGGCGCCGTCCGACAGCATGAAGGCCCAGTAGGCCGCGGTGACGGTGACATAGGCCCCGAGCCCCGCGGGGCGCGCCGGACGCGGCCCCGAACCCGGCGTGCTCACCGGCCCGCGCCCATCATCCGGGCGATGTCGACCATGCGGTTCACATAGCCCCATTCATTGTCGTACCAGGCGTAGATCTTGGCCTGGGTCCCGCCGATCACGAAGGTCGAGGGTCCGTCGACGATGGCGCTGCGCGCGTCGCCGCAGAAATCCGTGCTCACCAGCGGCCGGTCCTCGAGCCCGAGGATCCCCGCCAGCGGCCCGTCCGTCGCGGCGGCGCGGAAGGCGGCGTTGATCTCCTCGCCATCCGCTTCGCGCGCCAGCTCGAAGGCGCAGTCGGTGAGCGAGCCGGTGGTCAGCGGCACGCGGACCGCGTGGCCATGGAGGCGGCCGTTCAGCTCGGGGAAGATCGCGCCGATGGCCTTGGCCGAGCCGGAGGTGGTGGGGATCAGCGCCGCCGTCGCCCCGCGCGCCCGGCGCAGGTCCTTGTGCCAGCGATCCACGATCACCTGCGTGTTGGTCACGTCATGGATGGTGGTGAAGCTGCCGTGGCGGATGCCGAAGGCCTCGTGCAGCACCTTGACCACGGGGGCGAGGCAGTTGGTCGTGCAGCTCGCCGCCGTCACCAGCCGGTGCTGCGCCGGGTCATAGAGGCCGTGGTTCACGCCATAGGCGATGTTCAGCGCACCGCCATCCTTGACGGGGGCCGAGACGAGCGCCCGCGGCACCCCGGCGTCCCAATAGGGCTGAAGGGCGCCCGCGTCCTTGCGCGCGCCGGTGCATTCCACCACCAGGTCGATGCCGTCCAGGGGCAGGTCTTCGACCGATCCGGCGCGCACGAAGCGCATGGCGCCGCCGCCCGCGTGGATGGTGTCGCCCTCGGCCCAGCAGGGACTCCACTGGCGCTGGACGGTGTCGAATTCGAGGAGATGCGCGTGGTCCGCGGCGGTCCCGTCGCGGTCGCTGACCAGCACGATCTCGCCGATCCCGCGCCCTTCCGCCGCCGCGTCGAAGGCGGCGCGCAGGAACAGCTTGCCCATGCGCCCGAGGCCGATCACGGCGATGCGCTGGGTTGGAACGGGGCCATGGGCGGGGGGGATGGAAGCGGCGGGCGTGGACATGGCGTGTCTCCGTCTGTCCGGCGCCGCCCGCCTTTCCCGGTCCGCGCCCGGATCAGCCGGTCATGCCGATCCGGTCGATCGCGTCCTGGAACTGCGGCGGCGCAAGCGCGCCCAGGTCGAGCGCGAGCAGGGCGTTCACGCGGGTGGATATCTCATCCGCGGCCTGCCGGAAAGCGTCGCGCCGCCATGCGGCATCGCGTACGCCCGCGGGGTCCGGGATCGGCCAGTGCGACCGGTAGGGCCGCCCGCCGCTGACATGCAGGTCCGCATTCGCCGCCGCGTCGCAGAGCGTGAGCACGAAGGCCGGCGCCGCGCCGCCCTCGCCGCCCAGCGACTGCACCGATTTCGGGGCGTAATCCGCGGGGTCCGCGCCCATGCGCGACAGGATCTCGACCGTCTCGGGGTCCAGCGCCGCCGCGGGCTCCACCCCGGCCGAGGCGGCGCGCAGCTTGCCCCCGGCGCGCTGGTTGACCATCGCCTCGGCCAGGATCGAGCGCGCGCCGTTGGTCCGGCACAGGAACAGCACCAGCGGCGCGGTCCGGCGCGGGGCCGGGGCGGGGAACACCGCGGGGGCGGCGTCGGGCGCGCAGGTCTCGGGGCGCCCGCCGCAGCAATCCTCGGACAGCCAGGACATCAGCTCGGCCAGCCGTTCGGGCGCGACGCGATACAGGATCGACTTGCCCTCGCGCCGTCCCTCGACCAGCCCGGCGCGGACCAGCGCCGCGACCTGCACCGACAGCGTGTTGGGCCGCCGCCCCAGCGCCTCGGCGATCTTGCCCGCGGGCACCGCGTGGGGGGCATGGCGGGCCAGAAGCCTGAAGACGTCCAGCCGCGCGGGGCTGCCAAGGGCCGCAAGCGCCGCCGCTTCTCTCTCCAACCGGGTCATGATCTCTGGATGCTCGTTGTTGTTTATTGGGCCTTCGGCACGCTCGCCTTGCGATTGACTAAGCTGGCCGGGGGGCCGCCATCGCTTGTCGGTCTGGTACGAAGCAATCTGGGCGAAAACACGTCGGAATTAGGCGTTTATACGTGCCCACTTGAAGGGAGTGTGAAGCAGCCTTCAAGAACATGAAAAAAGCCGGCCCGAGGATGTCGGGCCGGCTTCGATCCGCGGCGGGGCGCGGCGCGTCAGATCCGCACCGCCTCGGGCGGCTGGGTCTCGGAGGCGGGCAGGGCGCGCCAGGCGAACCAGCCGATGCAGGCCGACAGCCCCATCAGCGGCGCGATCACGCCCAAGCCCACCGCCGGATCGGCGAAGGAGGCGCCGAGCATCCCCCCGAGCAGCCCCGCGAACATCTGGCTGAAGCCCGTCATCGCCGAGGCCGCGCCCGCGATGTGCGGGAAGGGCGCCAGCGCCGCGGTGCTCGCGAACGGCATCACGAAGCCGATCCCGTAGGCATAGACCGCGACCGGGACCAGCACGTTGACCAGCGTCGGCTCCAGCCCGAAGGCGTGCGGCAGGTTCAGCGCCCCGCCCACCGCCACGAAGGCCAGCCCCACGGGGGTGATCGAGCGCGCCGAGCGGGTCTGCAGCAGCTTGCGAACGGTCAGCGAGCCGAGGAAGAAGCTGCCGGTCTGCGCGATCATCGAGATGCCGAACTGCGCCGGGGTCAGCCCCACCTCGTCGATCAGCACGAAGGGCAGCAGCGTCGCCTGCGCATAGATCGTGCCCACCGTGCCCGCCACCATCAGCGTCGCCGCCATGAACCCGCGCGAGCGCAGGAGCGTGCCGTAAGAGCGCGAGAGAGACCGCGGCCGGAAGCGGCTCGGGTCCGGGGTCACGGTTTCGACCAGCCTGGTGCGGAACAGCAGCATCGCCACGACCGCGTAGACCAGCATCAGCACGAACACCGCCGTCCAGGGCAGGACCTGCATGGTCATGCCGCCGATGAAGGGCGCGATGGCGGGGCCGACGGCCAGCGTCAGCCCGATGCCGTTCATGATGCGCGAGGAGTCCTCGCCCGTGAACAGGTCCCGCACAAGCGCCCGCGACACCGCGATCCCGGCCGAGGCGCCGATCCCCTGCACCGCGCGCGCCGCGATCAGCTGGTGGATGTCCTGCGCCGCGATGGCGCCGAGCGTCGCGACCAGGAACAGCCCGAAGAACCAGTAGAGCACCGCCTTGCGCCCCAGCGCGTCCGAGAGCGGCCCGGCCACCAGCTGCGCGACGGCGAAGCCGGCGAAATAGGCGGTGAGGGTCATCTTCACCAGGTCCGCCTCGGCCCCGAGATCGGCGGCGATGGCGGGCATGGCGGGGGTGTAGAGGGCCATGGCCAGCGGGCCCAGCGCCACCATCAGCGCGCTGAGCGCGGTCACGCGCAGGGGGCTCATCGGAGCGGGGGCAGGCGCGGGCGCGGAAGGCTGCGCCCCGCCGGGGAAGGCGGCGGTCATCTCGGTTCACCCAATCTATGCGGCGGGCCGTGCAGGGAGGAACGCACGGCCCGCCGGGCGGGGCCCCGGCCTCAGGCCGTCAATTCGGCCAGCCGGTCCCGCATCTTCGTCAGCGCGGCCCGCAGGACGCGCATTTCCTCGTCGGTCAGGTCCTCGGTCGCCTCGTCGATCATCCCGCGGGAGATCGGCGCGAAGCGGGCGAGCGCATCGCGCCCATCGTCCGTCGGCGTCACCTGCTTGGCGCGCCGGTCGTCGGGATGGGGGCGGCGCTCCACCAGGCCGCGGGCCTCGAGCTTGTCGACGAAGCCGCAGAAGGTCATCGGCTCGACGCCCATCCGCTCGGCGATCGCCGTCTGGCGCAGGCCCTCGCCGACCGAGACATGGACCAGCGCGCGGGCCTCGCCCACCGTCAGGTCGACCTGTTCATCCGCGGCGACGCCCGCAAGGAAGCGCGCGCGCAGCATCCGGGCGACGTCCTGAATCACCAGCCCGAGGCTGTCAGGCGTGAAGGCCCGGCCCTTCATCTCGTCGCGGGCGGTCTCGTCCGCGGGGGCGGCGTGGGTCTCGGCCTGGGACATCTCTTCGGTCGGCTCCTGCAAGGCGGCGCCGCCCGTTCACGGGGACGGCGCGGAACTCGTTAGCATGGATGATAATAGGGAAGCCTTATAAAAAATTCAAGCGCCATGCCGCAACGCGAAGCCGCCCGCGCCGGGGGGCGCGGGCGGCGGGTCGTCTTCCCGGGGCGCCCGCGGGCGCGGGGCGGCGGATCACGCGGCGGCGGCGGGCGCCTGCGCCGGGCCCAGCAGCCTTGCGTTGAGCTTCAGCGCCAGCCCGATGGCCCCGGCCTGGAGCAGCAGCGCCAGCGCGGTGACCGCCCAGTAGGCCAGCCCGTACTTGTCCACCAGGCCCGGCGCGGCGAGGCCCTTGTTGACGAAGAACTGCAGCATCACCCCCCCGGCGACCAGCGGGCAGACCAGCGCGTAGGCGCCGACCGAGGGGCGCGATCCGTCGATGAACCGCGCGCCGTAGCGCTGGCGCAGCAGCACCATCGCCCCGAAGGCGCCGATCAGGACCTGGGCCGCGACGATGCGGGCCAGCAGGGTGAACATGGCCGCGTTCCCGGCATGGTCATCCAGGTGGACATGCAGCCCGTGCCCCTGGCGCATCAGCGCGATGCCGATCACCGTCAGGATCGGGATACCGACCAGCAGCGTCGGCGCGCCTTCCTCGGCCGCCCCGTGCTCCATCATCGCGCGAAAGCCCATGAACAGCGCGATGGCCCCCAGGATCGAGGCCGCGGTGATGAACAGGGTCGAGAGGACCAGCGACGCCGCCGCCGTCGCCGCGCTCTGCGACATCGCCGCCGGCGCCGACAGGCCGACGCCGATCATCGCCAGCGCGAAGGCGGGCAGCATCTGCCCGAGCGAGTTGTTCTTCGCGCACTCGAAGCCCCCGCGGGTCAGCACCCGGCCGAAGAAATCGCCCAGCAGCCGCAGCGCCCAGGCGCCCACCAGCGTGAAGGCGATGAGCGCCATGGGGAACATGACCTCGACCATCCCCCACAGGCCCGGGACGAAGACGAGCCCGAGGATGAAGCCCATGTTGATGCTCATCGCCACCGTCAGCGGCGCGGCGAGAAGCTGCGTCTCGGCGTTCGAGGCGCGCAGGGCCGTGTACGCCTCGGTGCGTTTGAAGGCGGCGTACTGGGCGAGGTTCCAGGCCAGCAGGCGGATGTGGAGGATCGCGAAGATGACGATCCCCGCATAGCCCGCCACGATCATGCCCTGCGTCGCCGGGCCCCCGGAGGCGAAGGCGGCGGCGATGTCCTCGAACACCGGGACCGGGCGGCCCTTGTGCGGCACCCAGAACATGAACCACAGGAAGAAGGTCACCACGATCCCCCCGGCCCCGAGGGCGGCGAGGAAGTGCAGCGGGGACCAGCGGTCCCCCAGGCGGGGCAGGGCGTGGAACGGCATGGCGGTCTCCATGTGCATAAACATTCGAATTAACGAATGTATGGAGCCGAGTCGCGCCCCCCGCCTTGACCGAGATCATTTCGCCCCGGAACCGGCGCCGCGCACGCAGAAGGGGCGCGGCCCATCCAGGCCGCGCCCCCCTTTCATCCCCGTCCGGGCCGCCTCAGCAGTCCGAGCAGGTCTTGAAGCCCAGCACGGTATAGAGCGGGCAGAAGCTCAGGAACGAGGTGGCGACGAAGATGACGCCGATCCAGCCCCAGCCGGGGATGATCTGCAGCGCCGCCATCAGCATCAGCGCCAGGCCCACGACCATGCGGATGGCGCGGTCGATCTTGCCCATGTTCTTCGTGAAGGTCATCGGACGTCTCCTGTGTTGCGCCGGGCAGGTGCGGCCCCTGCGCGTGGGTGGATCTCAGGCGGCCGGGGACATGGTCGTCCGCTCCGCCCTCAGCGTGCGCTCGGCCAGTTCCGGATTCAAGGCGTGGATGGCGTCGAACTGGGTCAGGAACACCTTGCCCGTCAGCTCCTCGAGGAAATGCGAGCGCTTGAGGCGGTCCATCACCGGGCCCTTCACCTCCGACAGGTGGAAGGTCACGCCGCCATCCTTCAGGCGGTGGTTGATCGCCTCGAGGCTCTCGAGCGCCGAGGCGTCGATGGCGTTCACCGCCGGGGCCATCAGGATCACGTGCTTGATCTTCCGGTTCGCCGCGACCTCGTCCGAGATCCGGTCCTCGAGGAACCGCGCGTTGGGGAAGTAGAGCGCCTCGTCGATGCGGATCGAGAAGATCTCGTCGCAGGTGACGACCTGGTGGCGGGCGATGTTGCGGAAATGCTCGGTCCCCGGCACCTGGCCGACCACGGCGCAGTGGGGCTTGGAGGTGTGGTAGAGGTGCAGGAAGATCGACAGGCCGACGCCCGCGATGATCCCCGCCTCGACCCCGAAGCCGAGGGTGAGCAGGATGGTCGCCGCCTGGGCCGAGAAATCGGTGCGCGAGAAGGTCCAGGTGCGCTTGAGCGAGCCGAGGTCGACGAGGCTCAGCACCGCCACGACGATGGTCGCGGCCAGCGTCGCCTGCGGAAGGAAGAACAGCAGCGGCGTCAGCAGCAGCGTCGCCAGCGCGATGCCCACGGCGGTGAAGATGCCCGCCGCCGGAGTCGCCGCGCCTGCGTCGAAATTCACCACCGAGCGCGCGAAGCCGCCCGTGACCGGGTAGCCGCCGGTGAAGGCCGAGCCGATGTTGGAGGCGCCCAGCCCGATCAGCTCCTGGTCCGGGATGATCCGCTGGCGCTTCTTGGCCGCCAGCGTCTGCGCCACCGAGACGGACTCGACGAAGCCCACCACCGAGATCAGCAGCGCCGAGACGGCGAGCGAGCCCCAGAGGTCGAGATCCACGGGCGGCATGGCGATGCCCGGCAGGCCCTGCGGCACCTCGCCGACGGTCTTCACGCCGGCATCGTCCAGCCCGAAGATCCAGGTCGCCAGCGTGGTCACGGCGACGGCCGCCACCGGCCCGGCCTTGGCGAGGATGTCCGCCAGCATGGGCTTGAGCCCCTTCGCCAGCAGCAGCGGTTTCAGCGACTTGCGCGACCAGAACAGGAAGGCGGTGGCCGAGACGCCGATGATGATGGTCGGCAGGTTCGCCTCGGGCAGCGCCGCGATCAGCGCGCCCGCGAGGTCCCACAGGTTGTGCCCCGAGGCGCTGACGCCAAGGATGTGCTTGAGCTGGCTCGTCGCGATGATGATGCCCGACGCGGTGATGAAGCCCGAAATCACCGGGTGCGAGAGGAAATTCGCCAGGAACCCCAGCCGCAGAAGCCCCATCGCCGTCAGCATCAGCCCCGAGAGCAGCGCCAGCGCGATGGCGGCGCCGTAATACTCGGGCGTCCCCTGGCTCGCGACCTCGCCGACCGCCGCGGCGGTCATCAGCGACACCACCGCCACCGGCCCCACGGCCAGCGCCCGCGAGGTGCCGAAGATGCCGTAGAACACCAGCGGCGCGATGGAGGCGTAGAGCCCGACCTCGGGCGGCAGCCCCGCCAGCAGGGCATAGGCGAGCGACTGGGGGATCAGCATGATCGTCACGATCACCGCCGCCACCAGGTCGGAGGTGGCGGTTTCCTTGTCGTAACGGCGTCCCCAGTCGAGGATCGGCAGGTAGCGGGTCAGGGCCATGTCGGGCTCGGTCTCCTGGGCGGGCGGGGGCGGCGCGCAGGGCGTCGTCCCGGACGCCGGGCGGGGCCTTCAGGCCGCGCGGGGCGTCGGTGACATCGGGCGGCGCACATCTCGCGCCGCGAAGGCTGGGGCAGGGCCCCGGTGCGGGCGGCGCGCGCGCCAGCCGCCTGGTCGGGCGGCGCGGCCGCCGGTCTGCAACTTGAGCGGCCAGGCCGCCGGTTTGCAAACTGGGCGGCCAGGCCGCCGGTCTTCAAACTGGGCGGCGCGGCCGCCGGTCTTCAAACTGGGCGGCGAGGCCGCCCGGTCGGGACGGCCTCGCCTGGCTTCAACCCCCCTCCTCCAGGGCGCAGCGAAGGGAGGGGGGAAGAAGGTCCGCGGATCAGGAGGCCTTCCTGGCTTCCTGGAAATCGCAGGCGTCCTGCGCCTCGTGGGGGGCGGGCTGCATCGGCAGGACCTCGGGCTTCGCCAGCCACTCGCGCCCCTTGAGCATGGCATGCCAGTAGAGCGGCGGCAGCATCTTCTCCTTCAGGAACCAGGCCAGCTTCGACGGTTTCTTGCCGTCGATCATCCAGGTCGGCAGCGACGGGATGATCTTGCCGCCATAGCCGAACTCGGCCAGCACGATCTTGCCGCGCTCCACCGTCAGCGGGCAGGAGCCGTAGCCGTCATAGACCGCCCGCGGCCCGGCGCCGTCGAGCATCCCGATCAGGTTCTCGGCCACCACCGGCGCCTGCTTGCGCACCGCCGCGGCGGTCTTGGCGTTGGGCGCCGAGCAGCCGTCGCCGAGGCCGAAGATGTCGCCATAGCGGGTGTGCTGGAGGGTTTCGGGCGACACCTCGACCCAGCCCGCCTCGTTCGCCAGCGGCGAGGTGCGGATGAAGTCGGGCGCGGTCTGCGGCGGGCAGACATGGAGCATGTCGAAGCTCTTCTCGACCTCGTTCCCCTCGCCGTCCTTGAACACCGCGATCTTCTCGGCCCCGCGGACCTCGACCAGCGTGGTGTTGAAGTTCAGGCCCACGTGGTAGCGGTCGATATACTGCTGCAGCGCCGGCACGTAGTCCGCCACGCCGAACAGCGCGCCGCCCGCGTTGCAGAACTCGATGTCGATATGCTTCAGGCGCTTCGTCTGCTTCCAGTGATCCGCCGACAGGTACATCGCCTTCTGCGGCGCGCCCGCGCATTTGATCGGCATCGGCGGCTGGGTGAAGATCGCCTTGCCCGATTTCAGGCTCTGCACCAGCTCCCAGGTATAGGGCGCCATGTCGAACATGTAGTTCGAGGTGACGCCGTTCTTGCCCAGCGTCTCGCGCAGGCCCTTCACGCCGTCCCAGTTGAGCTTCAGCCCCGGGGCCACCACGAGGGCCGAGTAGGCGATCTTCTCGCCGTCCTCGAGCACGACCTGGCTCATCTCCGGCTCGAACGCCGCCACCGCGGCGCGGATCCAGGTGACGCCCTTCGGCATCACGTCCGCCATCGGGCGCGCGGTCTCGGCGCGGTTGAACACGCCGCCGCCGACCAGGGTCCAGCCGGGCTGGTAGTAATGGGTGTCGCGCGGCTCGATGATGGCGATGTCCATGCCCGGACGGCGCGCCAGCAGCGAGGCGGCGGTGGAGATGCCCGCGGCGCCGCCGCCGACGATCACCACCCGGTGCTTGCGGGTGGCGCGCTCGGAGAACGCGGCGGGCGAGACGACGTTGGACGCATCCGCCATGGCCTCGAGCCGCGGGCGCATGCCCGACAGGTCGAACCCGGCGTTCCCGGCGGCGGCGAGGATGGCGTCGGCGGAGAGCTTCGGCGCCTTCGACAGCGCCCACATGGTGGTCGAGCGCATGCCCGAGCGGCAATAGGCCAGCACCGGGCCGGGCAGCTCCGCCAGCGCGTCGCCGAACGCCTCGGCGTCGCCATCAGTCACCTGGCCCGAGACGGCCGGGATGTGCCGGAAGGCCATGCCATGCGCCAGCGCCGCGGTCTGGATCTCTGCGGTCGCCGGCTGGTCGGAGCTTTCGCCCTCGGGCCGGTTGCAGATGATCGAGCGGAAGCCGCGGGCGGCGGCGGCGCCGACGTCCTGGGCCGTGATCTGGGGCGAGACCGAGATCTCGGGCGAAATCTGGCGAATGTCCATGTGGGTCCTCCCGCGCCGCGGCGTGGCCTGGATGCGCGGCCCCCGGGATCTGCGGCGCGTCCGCGGGGGCCTCTGGGTCTGGCGGCGGGGCGGGGCTTGCCTCTCCCGCCCGCGCCGGATCAGCGTCAGGGGGCGTCAGAGCTTGTTGACGGGCACCTTGAAGTAGACGTTGCCGTCATCCTCGGCCGGGGGCATCTGGCCCGCGCGCATGTTCACCTGCAGCGACGGGATGATCAGCTTGGGCATGTCGAGCTTGGCGTCCCGCTCGGTGCGCATCTTGACGAAGTCGTCCTTGTCATGGCCCTGGCCGACATGGATGTTCGCCGCCTTCTGCTCGGCCACCGTGGTCTCCCACGCGTACTCGTCCCGGCCGGGGGCCTTGTAGTCATGGCCGACGAAGATCCGGGTCTCGTCCGGCAGCGACAGGATCTTCTGGATCGACTCGTAGAGCGTCTCGGCCGAGCCGCCGGGGAAGTCGCAGCGCGCGGTGCCGAAATCGGGCATGAACATGGTGTCGCCGCAGAAGGCCGCGTCGCCGATCACGTAGGTCAGGCAGGCCGGGGTGTGGCCCGGGGTGTGCAGCACGAAGCCGGTCAGACCGCCGATCTCGAAGCGGTCCTGCTCCTTGAACAGCTGGTCGAACTGCGAGCCGTCGCGCTCGAACTCGGTCCCGGCGTTGAACACCTTGCCGAACACGTTCTGCACCACGGTGATCTGGTCGCCGATGCCGATCTTGCCGCCCAGCTCCTGCTGGATGTAGGGCGCGGCCGAGAGGTGGTCGGCATGCACGTGGCTCTCGAGGATCCACTGCACCTCGAGCCCGTTCTCCCTGACGTACTTGATGACCGCGTCCGCGCTCTCGGTCTTGGTGCGGCCGGCGGCGTAGTCGAAGTCGAGCACCGAGTCGATCACCGCGCAGGCGTTGGACGCCGGGTCCTTGACCACGAAGGTGATGGTGTTGGTCGCATCGTCGAAGAAGGGGGTCACTTCGGGGCGCTGCAGGTCGGTCATCATCCGTCTCCTCAGGGGGCGCGCCGTCCCTTTCCCGGAAGGGGCGCGCTGCATTCGTTTGCACGTATATACGATGTGGAATTACACATTTCAATCTTGGAATGCGTTTTCTTCACCGCGTTTCAGGCGGGCGTTCGGCCGCACCCTCCAGGGGCGAACGCGGACGCCGGCGCCCGCCCGCCCGGGCCGCCGGGACGCGCGCGCCTGCGCCCATCATGCACGCGCCCCGGGCAGGGCGTCGTTGACATGGCCCCGGATGGGCGCGCATCGTTCGATACACAACCTAAGATGGAGTGTACCCGCCATGTCCGCACCCAAAGGCCGCGCCCGCCCCGCCGCGCTCGAGGATCTCGGCCCGGGGGCGAGCGTGGCGGCGGCGGAAGGCGCGCTGGCCGAGGGGGCGCTGCGGCTGCTGCCGACGCCCGAGGCGGGGCAGGCGGCGCTGCTGCTCGAGGCCGCGACGCTCTCGGCCGACCCGGACGCGCCCGCGGGCGTGACGCTGGGCGCGGCCGGGGCCTCGGCGAAGATCATCGCCCTGGGCGAGGAGACCGAGGGCCTCGGGCTGCGCAGCGGGATGCGCGTGGCGCTGCCGGACCGCGCGCCCTGCGGGGGCTGCGCGTCCTGCGCGGCGGGGCGGCCGGGCTTCTGCGCGGCCCCCGTCGGCGCCGGGCTGCCGACGCCCGCCGACCTGAAGACGCCGCCCGGGCGGGGGCTGGTGGCGCCCGCCGCGCTCTGCATCCCGGCCGAGGGCGCCTCGGCGCAGGCGGCGGCGCTGCTCGGCCCCCTCGCCGCCGCGCTCCACGCGCTCGAGGCCGCGGGCCCCACGCTCGGCGCGCGGGCGCTGGTCTGCGGGCGGGACCTCTCGGCGGCGCTCTGCGTCCACGCGCTGCGCATGGCGGGGGCGGCGCATGTCGCGGCGCTGGCCGCGGGCGGCAAGGCGCAGGACCGGCTGCGGGCCGCGGGCGCCGACGCGGTGATCGACGCCGGGGACCCGGCGGCGGCGGCCGAGGCGCTGGAGGCGGGCGAGCCCTTCACCCTGTGCATCGACGTTTCGGGCGCCGCGGGGGCCTTGCATGTCGCCGCCGCGGCGCTCGCCCCCGGCGGCACGCTGGTGCTGGCGGCCGCGGGCGGCTCGGCCGCCGGGCCGCTGGGCCTGCTGGCCGAGCGGGAGCTGCGCGCGGTGGGCGCGGCGCGCCCGGCGCCGGACCTGTCGCGCGCCGCGGCCCTGCTGCGCGCGGGCCGGGCCGAGGGCGCGGCGGCGCTGCTGGAGACGCTGGATGCCGCCGACGCGGCCGAGGCCCCCGCGCGGCTCAAGGGCGCGCCGGGGCCGCTGCTGCTGACCTGGGCCGCCGCCGCCGCGCCCGCCGCCGCTGCGCCCGCCGCCGCCGAGACACCCGCTGCGTCGAAGCGGCAGGCCAGGAGCGGCGGGCTGGCGGGCAGGGCGCTCGGCCGCCGCCGCCGCGCGGACTGACGCGCGGGCGCCTCGCCGCGCGCTCCCGCGCCGCCGCATGCTCCCCCGGCGCGCCGCCGCACGCTCACCCGGCGCGCCGCCGCGCGACCGGCCCCGGGGCGCCGCTGCGTCACCCCGACCGGCGACGATTGACAACCCGTTCCGCCACGCCCACAAATTTCGGTGATCCGGGGGACACGCGGCCCCCCGGCGCAGGCGGCGCAGGCCGCCCTGCGACCGGGCCCGACCCGTTCCGCATGGAACGGGGCCGGAGCAGACCGCATCCGCCACCAAGGCAGGCGTCGTTCCGGCGCCGCCCAACACGACAGGGAGCCCAAGCTCATGAAAGCCACCCTCCTCGCCTCCGCCGCCGCCCTGGCGCTGGCCATGCCCCTTTCCGCCAACGCGCAGTCGGTCAAGATCGGCGTGCTGCTCGGCTATACCGGCCCGATCGAATCCCTGACCCCCGACATGGCCAACGGCGCCGAGCTGGCGCTGACCGAGGCCTCGGACAGCGGGAACTTCCTCGGCGGCACGGTGATCGAGCCGGTCCGCGCCGACAGCACCTGCGTCGACAGCGGCGCCGCCACCGCGGCGGCCGAGCGGCTGGTGACCTCGGACGGCGTCGCCGCGATCATGGGCGCCGACTGCTCGGGCGTGACCGGCGCGGTGCTCGACGCCGTCGCCATCCCCAACGGCGTCGCGATGATCTCGCCCTCGGCCACCTCGCCGGCCTTCACCGCCAAGGAAGACAACGGCCTGTTCTTCCGCACCGCGCCCTCCGACGCGCGCCAGGGCGACGTGCTCGCCACCGCGCTGACCGCCAAGGGCGTGGGCGAAGTCGCCGTGACCTACACCAACAACGACTACGGCAAGGGCTTCGCCGACGCGTTCTCGGCCGCCTTCGAAGCCGCGGGCGGCAAGGTGCTCGCCACCGCCGCGCATGAAGACGGCAAGGCCGACTACTCGGCCGAGGTCGGCGCGCTCTCGGCCTCCGGCGCCCCGGTGCTGGTGGTGCTCGGCTATGTCGACCAGGGCGGCGCGGGCATCGTGCGCGCGGCCCTCGACACCGGCGCCTTCGACACCTTCGCCTTCGGAGACGGCATGTATGGCGACTCGCTGACCGAGACCTTCGGCTCGGACATCGACGGCTCCATCGGCACCCACCCCGCCGCGGCGGGCGAGGGCGTGGCGATGTTCCAGGCCCTGGCCGAGAAGGCCGGGTTCTCGGGCGACGGCGCCTATCGCGGCGAATCCTATGACGCCGCGGCGCTGCTCGCCCTCGCCATCCAGGCCGCGGGCGGCGTCGACGACCGCGCCGCCATCGCCGCCAAGGTGATGGACGTGGCCAACGCCCCGGGCGAGAAGATCATGCCCGGCGAGATCGGCAAGGCCCTGGCTCTCATCGCCGAGGGCAAGGACGTCGATTATGTCGGCGCCACCGGCGTCGAGCTGATCGGCCCCGGCGAGGCCGCGGGCGCCTACCGCGAATACGAGATCAAGTCGGGCGCCTTCGAAACCACGAAGTTGCACTGATCGGGTCCCCCTGACGCGGGGGAACTCGGATTTCTCGCCCGGCGCGGCTTGCCCTGCGCCGGGCGTTTTCGTAAAGCGCTGCGCGAAATCGCTTCAATTCCACCGGACCGGCCCCGCGCCGGTCCCCCGACGCCACGAGGCCGCATGATCCGCGTCGAGAATCTTGTGAAGACCTTCGGGGGCGTGCGCGCCGTCGACGGCGCCAGTCTTGAGATCGCCACCGGCCGCATCACCGGCCTGATCGGGCCGAACGGCGCCGGGAAAACCACGCTCTTCAACTGCATCGCCGGGCATTACGCGCCCGACGGGGGGCGCATCCTGCTCGAGGGCGAGGACATCTCCGGCCTCGCGCCCCATGTCCTCTTTGGCAAGGGCGTGCTGCGCACCTTCCAGATCGCCCATGAATTCCACTCGCTCACCGTGCGCGAGAACCTGATGGCCGTCCCCGGCGGCCAGGACGGCGAGGGGCTGCTCTCGGCCTGGTTCCGCCCCGGCGCCGTGCGCGCCCAGGAAAGGGCGATCCGCGAGAAGGCGGACGAGGTGATCGAGTTCCTCGAGATCTCCCATGTCGCCGATGAGCGCGCGGGGAACCTCTCGGGCGGCCAGAAGAAGCTGCTCGAGCTTGGCCGCTGCATGATGACCGACGCGCGGGTGGTGTTCCTCGACGAGGTCGGCGCGGGTGTGAACCGCACGCTGCTCAACACCATCGGCGACGCCATCCACCGCCTGAACAAGGAACGCGGCTATACCTTCTGCATGATCGAGCATGACATGCGCTTCATCTCGCGCATGTGCGACCACGTGATCGTCATGGCCGAGGGGCAGGTGCTGTGCGAAGGCACGGCCGAGGCGGTGCAGAACGACGAGCGGGTGATCGAGGCCTATCTCGGCGGCGGCCTGCGCAAGCGGACCCCGCGCGGCGAGAGCGCCGGGCAGGAGGGCGACGCATGACCATGCTGCTTGGAACCGGGATGCGCGGCGGGTACGGGAAGGCCGACATCCTCCACGGCGTCGAGATCGGCGTCGACGCGGGTGAAGTCGCGGTGATCGTCGGGCCCAACGGCGCCGGCAAGTCCACCGCCATGAAGGCGCTCTTCGGCATGGTCCCGCTGCGCGAAGGCTCGGTCACGCTGAAGGGCGAGGATATCGGCGCCCTCACCCCCCAGGCCCGCGTGCAGGCCGGGATGGGCTTCGTGCCCCAGACCCACAACATCTTCGGCACCATGTCGGTGGAAGAGAACCTCGAGATGGGGGCTTTCACGCGCGACGACGATTACTGGGCGACGGTGGACGAGGTCTATCGCCTGTTCCCGATCCTCAAGGAAAAGCGCAACCAGCCGGCCGGGGAGCTTTCCGGCGGCCAGCGCCAGCAGGTCGCCGTCGGCCGGGCGCTGATGACGAAACCTTCCGTGCTGCTGCTCGACGAGCCCACCGCGGGCGTGTCGCCCATCGTGATGGACGAGCTGTTCGACCGCATCCTCGACATCGCCGAGACCGGCATCGCCATCCTGATGGTCGAACAGAACGCCCGCCAGGCGCTCGAGATCGCCGACAAGGGCTATGTGCTGGTCGAGGGCGGCAACCGTTACACCGACACCGGGGCGGCGCTTCTGGCCGACCCCGAGGTCCGCAAGACCTTCCTGGGGGGCTGAGGGATGCGCGCTTCCACCATTATCGCGGCGGGCATGCTGGGGGCGCTCGCGATCGGCTTCGCAGCGCGCGCCGACGTCGCCACCTTGGACTGCGATTTTACCGTGTCCTGTTCGAACGGGAAGGGCTGCCGAGATGAGAGTCTCGCCATGACGTTTCGCTTCGACACGCTCACAGGCGATGCCTTCATTGAGGGGAACAACGGCGTGTCTCCCGTTAAACTCATCTCCGGTTTAAGCGCTGAAACTTTCATCGAACAACTCGGAACCGGGGCGGTTCAAACCACAACCGTCAATCGTACAGACGGCAGCGCCGTGCATAGTCGACATACCATCCTGACGGGTCAGTTTGCGGCCTCTCAATTCTATGGGGCGTGCAAATGACCGACATCCTCAACGCGCTCGTCCTGTTCATGAACTTCGTCGGCGTCCCGGCGCTGGCTTACGGCTCGCAACTCGCGCTCGGCGCGCTCGGCGTGACCCTCATTTTCGGCGTGCTGCGCTTCGCCTTCTTCGCCCATGGCGACCTGATGGCCTTCGCGACCATGGTCGCGGTGCTGGTCACCTGGGGGCTGCAGGGGCTGGGCGTGGGCCTCGGGCCGCTTCCGACCGCGCTGCTGGCGCTGCCGGTCGCCGCCGCCGCCGCCGCCCTCCTCGCGCTCGGCATCGACAAGACCGTCTACGCCTTCTACCGCAAGCAAAAGGCCCGGCCGCTGACCTTCGTCATCGCCTCCATCGGCGTGATGTATGTGCTTAACGGCGTCGTGCGCCTGGTGATCGGCCCCGATGACCAGCGCTTCGCGGATGGCGAGCGGTTCATCATCGGCGTGCGCGACTTCCGCGCCATGACCGGCCTCGACGAGGGGCTGGCGATCCGCACCACCCAAGGTCTGACCGTCGTGCTGGCGGTGATCGCCATGGCGGCGCTGTTCTGGTTCCTGAATCGCACCCGCATGGGCAAGGCGATGCGCGCCTATTCGGACAACGAGGACCTGGCGCTGCTCTCGGGCGTCGATCCGGCCAAGGTGGTGCGCGCCACCTGGATCATCGCCGCGGTGCTGGCGACGCTGGCCGGGGTGCTCTACGGGCTGGACAAGTCCTTCAAGCCCTTCACCTATTTCCAGCTGCTGCTGCCGATCTTCGCCGCCGCCATCGTCGGCGGCATCGGCCACCCGGTCGGCGCGGTCGTGGGCGGCTATGTCGTCGCCTTCTCCGAGATCACGCTGACCTACGCCTACCGGAAACTCGCCATGCATCTCGGCCCCGAGGGCTGGAGCCCGGACTCGATGCTCCAGCTCCTCTCCACCGACTACAAGTTCGCCATCAGCTTCGTGATCCTGGTGGTGGTCCTGCTGGTCAGGCCAACGGGCCTCTTCCGCGGGAGGACGTTCTGATGAGCGCGCATGTCGCAACGGGCAATGTCTCGCCGCTGCGCGGGCCCTTCGCCTTCGGCCTGATGGCCATCGCGCTGGTGGCCGTCGGCTTCATCCAGAGCCCGACGGTCTCGGTCTCGCTGCTGAACCTGTGCCTGATCTCGGCGATCATGGCCATCGGGGTGAACATCCAGTGGGGCTATGCGGGCCTGTTCAACGTCGGCACCATGGGCTTCGCGGCGCTTGGCGGCGTGGGCGCGGTGCTGACCGCGCAGCCGCCGGTGCCGGAGGCCTGGGGCGCCGGGGGCATGGGCCTCGGGCTGTCGCTGCTGGCGCTGATCGGCACCGTGATCGCGGTGATGGTCGCGCGCGCGAAGCTGACCCGCGGGCGGACGCTGGCCACGGTGGTGCTGTCGCTGGCGGGCTATGCGCTGGTCCGGCAGCTCTATGACCCCGCCACCGACGCCATCGAGGCGGTGAACCCGGCCCAGACCGGATATCTGGGCGGCCTCGGCCTGCCCATCGTCTTCGGCTGGATCGTGGGCGCGCTGCTGGCGGCGGGGGCGGCGTGGATCGTCGGCAAGATCAGCCTCGGGCTGCGCTCCGACTATCTGGCCATCGCCACGCTGGGCATCTCCGAGATCATCATCGCCGTGGTGAAGAACGAGGACTGGCTGGTCCGGGGCGTCAAGAACGTCACCGGCCTGCCGCGGCCCGTGCCCTACGAGGTCGACCTGCAGCAGGCGGACTGGTTCGTGAAGGCCGCCGCCGACTGGGGGCTGGAGCCGGCCATGGCCTCGTCCCTCTATGTCCGCGGGCTCTACGCCATCCTGTTCCTCGTGGTGCTGCTGATCCTGGTGTGGCTCGCGGAACGCGCCCTCTCCTCGCCCTGGGGCCGGATGATGCGCGCGATCCGCGACAACGAGGATGCGGCCGAGGCGATGGGCAAGGACGTCACCAAGCGCCATCTCGAGATCTTCGTGATCGGCTCGGCCGTGGTCGGTCTCGCGGGCGCCATGCTCACGACGCTCGAGGGCCAGTACACCCCGGGCGCCTACAACCCGCTGCGCTTCACCTTCCTGATCTGGGTGATGGTGATCGTCGGCGGCTCGGGCAACACCTGGGGCGGGGTGCTGGGCGGCTTCCTGATCTGGTTCCTCTGGGTCGAGGCCGAGCCCGCGGGCCGCGCCTTGATGGAGGGGCTGGCCGGGGTCTTCCCCGACGGCTCCGCCGTGGCCGCGCACCTGACCGACGGGGCGCCGCACATGCGCATGATCTTCATGGGGCTGATTCTGCTCTTCGCCCTGCGGCTGGCGCCGCGCGGAATCCTGCCCGAGAAGGAACGCTGAGGCGGCGGCGAGGCGCGCGGGCGCCCGGAAACGCGAAGGCCCGGACCTGTCGGTCCGGGCCTTCATGCATTCGCAAGTGATGGATTGTCCTTGCGGGGCAGGGTCTTGCGCCGCGGGGCGGGATCAGTCGCGGGCGCGGCGGCGCGCCTCCGCGTCCTCGTCCACCCGGATGCGCACCGGGCGCGCCTTGGGCGCGGCGTCCTGCAGCACGTGGCGGAGCCCGGCCAGGGCGGCCCCTGCGACGAGGATCCAGATCATTGCAAGGCCGTGGTCCATGGAACGCTCCTCTTGCGGTTGACTGTTTCTGATATAAGGCGCCGCAGCGAAAAAATCGACTCCTCCGCGCGGGGGCGAGACAGTTTTATGTCGCGCCGGAACGCCGCGCCGGGGCGCGGCGGCGGGGGCCCGCGGCGGGGACCGGACAGGCCCCCGCCGCCGCCCCGGTCACATCCCCTCGGGGCCGCGCTTCATCGCCGCGACGCCGGTGCGCGCGACGTCGATCAGGCCCAGCGGGGCCATCAGCTCGACGAAGGCGTCGATCTTCTCCGGCGCGCCCGTCAGCTCGAACACGAAGCTCTCCAGCGTCGTGTCCACCACCTTGGCGCGGAACACGTCCCCGAGCCGCAGCGCCTCGACGCGCGCGTCGCCCTCGCCGCAGACCTTGATCAGCGCCAGCTCGCGCTCCACCGACGGGCCCTCGACCGTCAGGTCATGCACGTCGTGGACGGGGACCATGCGCGACAGCTGCGCCTTGATCTGCTCGATCACCGCCGGGGTGCCGGTGGTGACGATGGTGATGCGCGAGCGGCGCGAGACATGATCCGTCTCGGCCACGGTCAGGCTCTCGATGTTGTAGCCGCGGCCCGAGAACAGGCCGATCACGCGGGCGAGCACGCCCGCCTCGTTGGCCACGAGCACCGCGAGCGTGCGGCGCTCCTCGCCCTCGGCCAGCGAGGAGCGCAGGCTGTAGGCGGAATGGGAGGTGGAGCCTTGGGGGATCTTGAGCGCGTTCATCTTGGGTCTCCGCTGCGTCGGGGATGTTGACGGCGGCGCAGGCCGCTGCGACAACATCCCGTGTTCTTACTTTGTTTCGTCAGGAGGGCCCTATGGCCGAGACATTTTCGGGGCGCTGCCATTGCGGCGCGGTTGAGTTCGAGGTGGAGGGCGAGGCCCCCATGCAGGGCTATTGCCACTGCGCCGATTGCCAGGGCTGGTCCGGGACGCCGGTCACCGCCTTCGCCATGTGGCCCGCCGACAAGGTGCGGTTCACGAAGGGCGCGGAGAACGTCATCTCGTTCCAGCGGGACGTCGAGGCGAACAACACCATCCGCCGGTCCTGCAAGACCTGCGGCGGGGCGGTCCCGTCGCTGATCCCGCAACTGGGGATGAGCGATGCGTATCCGATGCTCATCAAGGATTACCCGTTCAAACCGACGATGCACGCCCAGGTGGCCGACAGCGTGCTGAAGATCGACGACGACCTGCCGAAATTCGACCGCTGGCCGCCGCAGCCCGAGGGCTGAGGCGCGGCGCGAAAAGGGCCCCGGCGCGGATCGCGCCGGGGCCCCCTTGCATCACACCAGCGCGCCGCCGGCGCCGGTGATGGCGCCCTCGGTCGACGCGTCGCCGAGCAGCATGTCGTTATGCGCCTTGCCCGACGGGATCATCGGGAAGCAGTTCTCGTGCTTCTCCACGAGGCAGTCCATGATCACCGGCCCGTCATAGGCGATCATCTCCTTGATCGCCTCGTCGAGATCCGCCGGATCCTTCACCTGGATGCCCTTGCAGCCGAAGGCCTCGGCCAGCTTGACGAAATCGGGCAGCGATTCCGACCAGGAGTGGCTGTACCGCTCGCCATGCAGCAGCTGCTGCCACTGGCGGACCATCCCGAGACGCTCGTTGTTCAGGATGAACTGCTTGACCGGGGCGCGGAACTGCATCGCCGTGCCCATCTCCTGCATGTTCATCAGCCAGGACGCCTCGCCCGCCACGTTGATCACCAGCGCGTCGGGATGGGCGATCTGCACGCCGATCGACGCCGGCAGGCCGTAGCCCATGGTCCCGAGCCCGCCCGAGGTCATCCAGCGCTTGGGCTCGTCGAACCCGAGGAACTGGGCGGCCCACATCTGGTGCTGGCCGACCTCGGTGGTGATGTAGCGGTCATGGCCGCGGGTCAGCGCCTCGAGCCGCTGCAGCGCATACTGCGGCTTGATGATGGTGTCGGAGTTCTTGTAGCGCAGGCACTGGACGGCCTTCCATTCCTCGATCTGCGCCCACCAGCGGCGGACGGCGTCGGCGTTGGTCTTGCTGCCGCGCGACCGCCACAGCTCCAGCGCCTGGCGCAGGACCGCGGCGATGTCGCCGATCACCGGCACGTCGACCTGGACGTTCTTGTTGATCGAGGACGGGTCGATATCGACATGCACCTTGCGCGAGCCGGGCGAGAACGCGTCCAGCGTGCCGGTGATGCGGTCGTCGAAGCGCGCGCCGATGCAGAACATGGCGTCGCAGCCATGCATCGTCATGTTCGCCTCATACGTCCCGTGCATCCCCAGCATCCCGATCCAGGCCTTGCCCGAGGCCGGGTAGGCGCCGAGGCCCATCAGCGTCGAGGTGACCGGGAAGCCGGTCTCGGCCGCCAGCTCGCGCAGCAGGCGCGAGGCCTGGTCGCCCGAGTTGATCACGCCGCCGCCGGTATAGAGGATCGGGCGCTCGGCGGTCTCGAACATCTCGACCATCTGCGCGACCGCCTGCGGGTCCGCCTCGACGCGCGGGGCATAGGGCAGGGCGGGGCGCTCGGCGGGCGTCTTGTAGCCGCCGGTGGCGAACTGGACGTCCTTGGGGATGTCGATCAGCACCGGGCCGGGACGCCCCGTCGTGGCGACGTGGAAGGCCTGGTGGATGGTGTCGGCCAGCTGGTCCGTCTCCTTCACCAGCCAGTTGTGCTTGGTGCAGGGGCGGGTGATGCCGACGGTGTCCGCCTCCTGGAAGGCGTCGTTGCCGATCAGGAAGGTCGGGACCTGGCCCGAGAGGCACACGATCGGGATCGAATCCAGCAGCGCGTCGGTCAGCCCGGTGACGGCGTTGGTCGCGCCGGGGCCCGAGGTGACCAGGACGACGCCCGGCTTGCCGGTGGAGCGGGCATAGCCCTCGGCGGCATGCGCGGCGCCCTGTTCATGACGGACCAGGATGTGGCGGATGCCGTTGTCCTTGAAGATCTCGTCATAGATGGGAAGCACCGCGCCGCCGGGATAGCCGAATACAGTGTCCACGCCCTGGTCTTTCAGGGCCTGGACGACGATCTGGGCGCCGGTCATCTCGCGGGTCATCGGTGCGTTCTCCGGGTTGCGATGCGATGGGTGCGTCGGTCTTGGCGGGCGTGGGATTCGGGTACAAAAAAACCCCCGGTCGGGGGGCGCGCGCGGTCGGTCGGTCGGGTGTCTTCACCCTGCCGTCAACCACGCTCCTCGATAAGTACGATGATGGACACCGAATTCTCCTCGCCTCGGGACTGCTGGCATACCGGGGGGGCAGGGGTTGGTCAACCGGTTTTCAGCCCTTTTCCGGGGGCGCCCGGAAAGAAAGCTGCGCGGCGCGGCGATTTTGCGCAATGGATTTCGCGGACTGACCGCGAACCATGGTTTTGTTTATCTCGGCCGTGCATCGCGGGGCGCGCCCCCGCTCGGCGAAGGGGGGACGGGACATGCCGATCGACCTGGACGACGCGCTGGCGGCCTACGGGGCCGCGTGGCTCGAGGCGGACGCGGGCAAGCGCATGGCGCTGCTCGAGACGTGCTGGGCCGACGGGGGCCGCTATCTCGACCCCTCGGCGGACGTGACGGGGCGCGAGGCGCTCTCGACCCATATCGGGGGCTTTCACGCTGCGCAGCCGGGCGCGCGGATCGAGCTCGCCAGCGGCGCGAGCCGCCACCATGACCGGGTGCATTTCCGCTGGGGCATGGTGACGGCGGCGGGCGCGGTGGCCATCGAGGGCGTGGATTTCGGCCGCCTGGCGGCCGATGGGCGCTTCGAGGAGATCGCGGGATTCTTCGGCCCGCCCCCGGCGGCCTGAGCCGGGCGGGGGCGGGGCGCGGCGAGGATCAACCCGCCGCGGCCACCGGCTCGTGCATGTCCGTGCCGCAGGCGCAGGTCATCAGCTCCACCGGCTCGTCGAAATCGCGCAGCTGCTGCACCCCGGCGCTGATCCAGCGCTCGGGCTCGACCTGCGCGATCTCGCGCGTCACCAGCACCATGCGGCCCAGCCGCTTCGACATCTCGTCGATCCGCGCGACCTTGTTCACCGCCCGCCCGATGGCCGAGAAGGTGAGCCGGTCCGGCACGCCGATATTGCCGAACATCATCTCGCCCACGGTCATCGAGACCGAGAAGCGCAGCTCCTCCGGCAGGCCCAGCGCCTCGTGCTCGGCCAGCTTCGCCTCGCGCATCTGCAGCGACTTGCGCATCGCGCGCACCGCCGCCCGGATCGCCTCCGGCCCGCCGGTGTCGCCGCGGATCGGGAAGATCGCCAGCACCGCGTCGCCGATGAACTCCAGGATCTCGCCGCCCTCGTCGATCACCGGCTGCGCGGTGCAGTCGTAATAGCAGCGCAGCAGCTTCAGGTAGTCCTTGGCGTCCATCGTATTCGACAGGCGGGTCGAGCCGCGCAGGTCCGAATACCAGACCACCGCCCGGATCACCTCGCCGTCGCCGCGCTGGATGGTGCCCGACAGCACCCGCTGCGCCGCCGTCTCGCCAAGGTAGACGCTGGCCAGGTTGCGCTGGATCCGCGACTGGATCGAGGAATGCACGGCGACCGAGAACACCCGCTGGATCCGGGTCAGCGCCTCGATGTCCGAGGCCGAGAAGCCCCCCTCGCGCCGGGTCGCCCAGCTCGCCATCACCCCCATGTCCGCCCCGTCATAGGAGCGCACGTCGCCGATCGACAGCCCCTCGGCCACCAGCAGGTAATCGGTGAAGCCGTCGGCCTCGAGATCCACAAGCACCGGGAAATCCACCATCCGCTCGTCGCCCGTCAGGCGGCGGCGCAGGCGGGGCAGGCGGTTGACGATGATGTGGCGGAAGGGGCTCTGCTCCCACGCCGCGTTGCGCGCGGTTTCGTGCGGGTACTGGCGCAGCTGCGATTCCTCGCCGAGGCGCCAGTAGATCTGTTCGGCCTCGAACAGCGGGTGCAGCGTCGGCCAGGTCAGCGCCGCGCGCTCCACCGGCACGCCGATCCCGTGCAGCCGGGCGCACAGGGTGCTGAACAGCTTCTGGATGTCCGGGTCGCGGACGGCTTCTTCAAGAAGCCAGATCTCGATTTCGGAAGTCAGCGTGGCGTGTGTCATGAAGCGAATCTAGAAAGAAAGCGCCCCGGCGCAATGCCGGGGCGTGATCAATAATTCGAAAATCGGGCGCGCGTGGGACCGCGGCGCGGGGGCGGCGCGGCGCTCAGGCCCCGGCGAAGCGGGCCTCGAGCGCCTCGCGAGTCTCGTCCGCGATCTTGGCGAAGAGCACGTCGGGCACGGTGAATTCATGCCCCGCGGACAGCGCCGAGAGCGCCTCGCCCGCCTCGCGCGGCCAGTCCATCTCGGCCGAGGCCGCATCAAGGCCGAGCGCCGCGAACATCTTGTCCGACGCGTCCGGGATGAAGGGGCGCGAGAGGATGGCGTAGAGCCGCACGAGGTTCAGCGCGAAGCGCACCGAGGCGGCCGCCGCCTCGGGGTCGGTCTTGAACACCGCCCAGGGCTGGGCGTGCTGCAGGTACTCGTTCCCCGCCACCCAGATCGCGCGCAGCTCGGCCGCGGCGCGGCGGATCTCGATCGCGTCCCAGTGCTGCTCATAGGCGCGGATGCGGGTCTCGATCTCGGCCGTCAGCGCGGCCTCGGCCTGGCCGTACTCGCCGCCCGCCGGCACCGCTTCGCCGAATTTCGACCGGCAGAACTTGGTGACGCGGCTGACGAAGTTGCCCAGCACGTCGGCGAGGTCCTTGTTCACCCCCGCCTGGAAGGCGGCGAAGGTGAAGTCGGAATCATTGGTCTCGGGCGCGTTGGCCAGCAGCCACCAGCGCCAGTAGTCGGAGGGCATGATCTCCAGCGCCTGGTCCATGAACACGCCGCGGCCCTGGGAGGTGGAGAACTTGCCGCCATCATAGGTGAGCCAGTTGAAGCCCTTGATGTAGTCGACCAGGTGCCAGCTCTCCTCGCCTTCCTTGCTCGCGCCCATCATGGTCACGGGGAAGGAGAGGGTGTGGAACGGGATGTTGTCCTTGGCCATGAACTCGACATAGCGGACATCCTCCGCGCCCTGGTCGTCGCGCCACCAGCGCTGCCAGGCCGCGTCGTCCTGGCCCGTCGCGTCGGCCCATTCCGCGGTCGCGGCGATATAGGCGATGGGCGCGTCGAACCAGACGTAGAACACCTTGCCGTCCATGCCCGGCCAGTCCTCCTCGCCCCGCTTCACCGCGATGCCCCAGTCGAGGTCGCGGGTGATGCCGCGGTCCTGGAGCCCGTCGCCGTCATTGAGCCATTTCTTGGCGATCGAGGTGGTCAGCAGCGGCCAGTCGGTCTTGCTGTCGATCCACTCGGTCAGCTTCTCGCGCATCTGGGACTGCGCGAGGTAGAGGTGCTTCGTCTCCCGCGGCTCGAGATCGGTGGACCCGGAGATGGCGCTGCGCGGTTCGATCAGGTCGGTGGGGTCGAGCTGCTTGGTGCAGTTCTCGCACTGGTCGCCGCGGGCCTTGTCATAGCCGCAGTTGGGGCAGGTGCCCTCGATATAGCGGTCGGGCAGGAAGCGGCCGTCGGCGTGGGAATAGACCTGCGTCTCCGACACCTCGCGGATCAGACCGGCATCGGCCAGGCGCCCAGCAAGGTGCTGGGTCAGCTTGTGGTTCCGCTCGGAGGACGAGCGCCCGAAATGGTCGAAGCTGAGGCGGAAGCCGTTGGCGATGCCCGCCTGCACCTCGTGCATCTCGGCGCAGAACTCGGCCACCGGCTGGCCCGCCTTGGCGGCGGCGAGCTCGGCCGGGGTGCCGTGCTCGTCCGTCGCGCAGATCAGCAGAACCTCGTGCCCCTGCTGGCGCATCGCGCGGGCGTAGGCGTCCGACGGCAGCTGCGAGCCGATCAGGTTGCCAAGGTGCTTGATGCCGTTGATGTAAGGCAGCGCGGAGGTGACGAGGATGCGGGACATGGGGGTTCCGGTGCGAAGTTGCGGTCAGGCTTGGCGCGCCTTGTAGCGGATCGCGGGCGGGAAGGAAAACCCTGCGTGGGCGCTGGAGATGTTGCGCCCGTCCTTCGGACGTCGGCGCCCCGTGGCGCAGGGGAGGAGGGGATGCATCCCCTCCTCCCCCGCACCCCCACCTCCCGCATACTGGGGGTGCGCGCGGCTCGAAGGTTGCGCCACGTCCAAAAGCAATGGGGATAGGGGGCGTGGGGGGGGGGGGGGGGGGGCCTCCCCCCCCCCGGGCCCCCCGACCGGGAGGGGGACAAGCCCCCCTCCCGGACCCTCCCCGGCCCGGCCCCGCGCGGCACGCGAAAACCCCCGCGGGAGCGCGTCCCGCGGGGGGGGGCCTGGTCCGGCCGGGGCGCGGACGGTCAGGCGTTGGCGCCGGACATGTGCCGCGCGGCGATGTAGCCGAAGGTGATCGCCGGACCCAGCGTGATGCCGCCGCCCGGGTAGTTGCCGCCCATGATCGAGGCCGCGTCGTTGCCCGCCGAGTAGAGGCCCGGGATCGGCTCGCCGCCCCCGTTCAGCACCTGCGCGTTCTCGTTGGTCTTCAGGCCCGCATAGGTCCCCAGATCGCCCACGTAGAGGCGCACCGCGTAGAACGGCCCCTTCGCCACCGGCGCCACGCAGGGGTTCGGCTTGTGGTCCGGGTCCCCGAGCGAGCGGTTATAGGCGGTCGAACCCTTGCCGAATTCCGGGTCCTCGCCCTTGACCGCGTGGCGGTTGAACTCGGCCACCGTGCGCTCGAGCTGGCCCGCATCGGCCCCGATCTCCTGCGCCAGCTCGGCGATGGTGCGGCCGCGCAGCAGGTAGCTCTTGTCGATCAGGTGCTTGAACGGCGCCGGCGCGGGCTTGGCATAGCCGAGGCCGTAGCGCCGGAAGGTCCTGTGATCGGCGACGAACCTGGCCGCGATCTCGCCGTCCGGCCCGCCTTCCTCGCGGCGCCGCTTCACCATGGCCTGGCAGAAGTCATGGTAGCTCTGCGCCTCGTTCACGAAACGCTTGCCCGAGCGGGTGACGGCGATGACGCCCGGCTTGGAGCGGTCGACGAAATGCGGGAAGGCGCCCAGCGTGCCGTCGCCCCGCGGGGGGCGGGAGATCGGCGCCCAGGCGGCCGCGTTGGGCAGCGAGGCGTCGACCGAGGCGCCGATGGATTCGCCCAGCCGCAGCCCGTCGCCGGTGTTGCCCGGCGGGGCGGGCGAGACGTGCTCGTGCCCGGACGGCGCGTGGGGCATCAGCGCCTTGCGGCGCACGGCGTCCTGCGGGAAGCCGCCCGCGGCCAGCACCACGCCCTTGCGCACGCGGACCTCGACCGGGCCGTCGGGCTTGTTGATCACGGCGCCGCGGACCACCCCGTCCTCGTCCCGGATCAGCGACTTGACGGGCGAGGAGGTCCAGATCGGCACGTTCTTGTCGAAGGCCGATTTCGCCAGCCGCGCGACCAGCGCGTTGCCGTTCATCAGCCGCATGGCGCGGCCGTGGAACGCGACGTCGCGCAGGAATTTCGCCACCAGCCCGACGACGAAGAAGGCCGAGACGGGCGAGCGGGTGACGTTGAAGAAGTGCAGCAGCTCCTTGCCCGAGCCGATCATCATCCCCAGCACCGTGATCTCCCACAGGGGGGGACGCAGGCGCTTGATCTCCTTGCCCAGCTCGCGCCCGTCGAAGGGGCGGGCGACGATCGAGCGGCCCGCATCCATGCCGCCGGGGGCGGTGGGGTGGTAATCCGCGAAGGTGGGGCCGAGGTCGAACTGCAGCGCGGTCTTGGTCTCGAAGAACTCCACCGCGCGCGGCCCCGCCTCCAGGAACGCCTCGACGCGGGCGCTGTCGTAATGCTCCCCCGTCTCGTGCTTGAGATAGGTGCGCGCCTTCTCGACGCTGTCCTCGATCTCGGCGCGTTTGGCGGGGCCGTTGTTGGGGATCCAGCTCCAGCCGCCGGAGCGGGCGGTGGCGCCGCCGAAGACGGGCTCCTTCTCGGCCACGATGACCTTCAGCCCGCGATGGGCGGCCGAGACGGCCGCGGACAGCCCCCCCGCGCCGGACCCGACGACGAGGACGTCGACGTCTTCCGTTCTCATGGTTCTCTGCGTCACGCGGTCAGGCAACCGCCATCGACCGGCAGCAGCGCGCCGGTCACGTAGCTCGAGGCATGGGAGGCGAGGAACAGCACGGGGCCGACCAGCTCCTCCGGCTTGCCGGGGCGGCGCATCGGGGTGTGCGCCATGAAGCGGCCGATGGCCTCGGGGTTCTCGCGGGTCGCCACGGTCATCGGGGTCTCGATGACGCCCGGGGCGATGGCGTTCACGCGCACGCCGTGTTCGGACAGATCGTGCACCAGCGCCCGGGTGACCTGCAGCACCGCGCCCTTGGACGCGGCGCAGGCGACCATGCCGGGGCCGGCGGCGACCGACATGATCGAGGCGAGGTTGATCACCCGCCCCCTGCTCTCGGTCAGCTGCGGCAGGAAGGCCCGGACCATGTTGACCACGCCCCCGGCGTTGACGGCCATGGTCGCGTCCCAGTCGGCCTCGAAGCTGTCGGCCGTCGGCGGGGTGCGCCGGATGATGCCGGCGTTGTTGACCAGGATCTCCACCGGGGCGCCGAAATGGGCCCGGGTCGCGGCGGCCGCCGCGGCGCAGCTGCCGCGGTCGGCGACGTCGAGCGCGAGGGCCAGCGCCTCGCCCCCCGCCGCGCGGATGTCGGCGGCCACGCGCTCCACCCCGTCTTTCTGGATGTCGCAGGCCGCGACCCGCGCGCCCCGGGCCGCGAGCCCCTTCGCGATGGCCTCGCCATTGCCCTGCGCCGCGCCGGTGACGAGCGCGAGCGCCCCCTTGATGCCGTCCATGGTTCCTCCCGGCCGGATCCCGCCGGCCCCTTGATTCCCGTCCCGCGCCGAAAATTCAGCAGGGGCGAATTGGTTCGATCATGGATAATCAAATGGATTTGCCAACCGAAAATTGCACCCCGGGCGCCCGCCCGCGGCGCGGCAGGGGGTCATGCGGGAATTCAAGGCGTTGGTAAACATGGGATTTATCCGCCGACGCGCCGTGGCGTCTCGCCACCGAATCCGTACGCCAATGACAAATTAGTTTGATATATGGAAATCATTTCACCGGGGAAGCGTGGTCCGTTCCGGGAGGTCGGGCCGCGCAAGGCCGGCGCCGCGCGCCGTCACCGGGAGGAAAGAAGTGAGCCACCGTCCTGACCACCGCCGCCGGTCCGGCGCCGGAGCGGGAGGCGCCGATGTCCGCGCCTGACCTGCTTCTTGAAATGCACGGGGTGACCAAGCTGTTCCCCGGCGTGCGCGCGCTGCACGACATCACCTTCGACGTCCGCGCGGGCGAGGTGCATGGCCTCGTCGGCGAGAACGGCGCGGGCAAGTCCACGCTGATGGGCGTCGCCTCGGGCGCGCTTTTCGCCACCGAGGGCCAGGTGCGCATCGCCGGGCAGGACATGGCGGGCGACCCCGAGCTGGCCCGCGATCTCGGCCTCGCCATCGTGCGCCAGGAACCGGCGCTGATGCCCGACCTTTCGGTGGCCGAGAACCTCTATCTCGGCCTGCCCAGATCCCTGCGCCCGCCCCTCGCCGGCCTCGCCGACCGGGCCCGCGGGCTGCTGACGCACTGGAGCGCGGACGTCGCCATCGACCCGCGCGACCATGTCGCCGCCCTCAACCCCGAGCAGCGTTTCATCGTCGAGATCGTGAAGGCGCTGGAATGCAAGCCGAAGGTGCTGGTGCTGGACGAGCCGACCGAGCGCCTGGCGACCGAGGACGTGGCGCGCCTGTTCGAGCGGGTGCGCGCGGTGACCGCCCGCGGCGCCGCCGTCGTCTGCATCTCGCACCGCATCCGCGAGGTGCAGGCCATCGCCGACCGGCTGACCGTGCTGCGCGACGGCGAGGGCCAGGGCGCCCATGACGCGCGCGCCCTGTCCGAGGACCAGATCGTCTCGCTCATCGTCGGCGGAGAGCTGGACCGCACCTTCCCCGCCAAGGCCGCCCCGGGCGAGCATCGCGTGGTCCTGTCGACCCGCGACTTCTCCGGCCCCGGCTTCTCGGGCGTCTCGCTCGACGTGCGCGAGGGCGAGATCCTCGGCCTCGCGGGCATCGACGCCAACGGCCAGCGCGAGTTCATGCGCGCGCTGGCGGGCATCAACCCGGGCCGCGGCGGCGTCGCGCTGGGGGGGCGCGCCGGTCTCGATCCGCTCCAGCCAGGGCGCCAGGGGGCTGGGCATCGCCTACCTGCCCGGCGACCGCCACCGCGAGGGGATCTTCGCCGAGCTGTCGGTGCGCGAGAATTTCTCCATCCGCTCGCCGCGCCAGGACGTGCGCGCCGGGCTGATCAGCGGGCGCAGCGAGGCGCGCTGCACCCGCGAGGCGATCGCGCAGTTCGCGGTCAAGACCCCGGGCGGCGAGACGCCGATCGGGTCCCTCTCGGGCGGCAACCAGCAGAAGGTGGTGCTGTCCAGCGTGCCGGCGTCGAAGCCGCGGGTGCTGCTGGTGGACGAGCCGACCCAGGGCGTCGATGTCGGCGCGCGGGCCGAGATCTACCGCAACCTGCGCGAGACGGCGCGCAGCGGCGTCGCCGTCATCGTCGTGTCCTCGGACGCGCAGGAGGTCGCGGGGCTGAGCGACCACGTCGCCGTGTTCTCGCGCGGGCGGGTCGTGGACATGCTGTCGGGCGACCGGGTGAGCGAGGACGAGATCACCGCCTCGGTCCTCAAGTCCACGGAATCGCGCGACAGGCGCCGCAAGACCGTCGGCGCCTTCTGGAAATGGGCCTCGGGCAATGTCGCGCCGCTGGTGATGGCGGCGGCGGCGATCCTGCTGCCGGGGGCCGTGGCGGGGACGTGGAACCCGTTCTACGTCTCGCCGCGCAGCCTGTCGGGGATGATGACCTTCGCCGCCACCCTGGCGCTGGTCGCCTATGGGCAGCAGCTGCTGATGATGGTCGGGGGGATCGACTTGTCGGTCGGCCCGCTGATGGGGCTGGTGCAGGTGGTCGCCTCGTTCTTCCTTCTGAAGGATGTCGGGCTCGGCGGGCAATTGCCGGGCTGGGCGCTGATGCTGCTGGTCGCGGCGGGGGTCGGGGTCGTCAACTGGGTCCTGGTCGAGGGGCTTCGGATGCACCCGATGGTCGCCACGCTGGCCACCTTCATGGCGGTGCAGGCGGTGTCGCTGATCCTGCGCCCGACGCCGCAGGGAATGATCGACGGCGCGATCATGAAGGCGCTGGGGACCAGGATCGGCATCTTCCCGGTCACCTTCCTCGGGGCCGCGGCGCTGGCGGTGATCCTTGAATTCGCGCTCTATCGCCGGGCGCTCGGCGTGTCGCTGCGCGGGCTCGGCTCGCGCCCCGAGGCGGCGCGCACGGCCGGCATCCGCCAGCTGCGCGCGCGGCTGCCGGCCTATGTCGGCCGCTCGGTGCTGACCGCGGTCGCGGCGATCACGATGATGGGCCAGGTCGGCATCGGCGATCCGCGGGCCGGGATCACCTACACCCTCGGCTCCATCGCCGCGGTGGTGATCGGGGGCGCGAGCCTGTTCGGCGGGCGCGGGTCCTTCATCGGCGCGCTGCTGGGGGCGATCTTCATCGTGCAGGTCAACTCGGTCACCGTGTTCCTGCGCCTGAGCCAGGAGTGGCGGCAATACCTGCTGGGCTTCCTGATCCTCGCGGCCGTGGCGCTCTGTTCCAAGAGCCGAGAGAAAGTGGTGCAGGCATGAGCATGACCCTTGAGCGGACCGAGCCGCGGGCCGCGCGCCCGCTGGACGGCCTGAAGGCGACGCTGTTCAACGAGTTCTCGTGGATCTGGGGCGGGACGGCGGCGCTGTTCCTGCTGTGCGTCGTCGTGGCGCCGGGGGTGGTGAAGCCCGCCGCCATCAGCTCGATGCTGCCCTTCGCGGCGATCCTGGCGATCACCGCGGTGGGGATGACGGTGGTGATCCAGCAGCGCGGCCTCGACATGTCGCTGCCGGGGACGATGACCATCGCGGGGCTGCTGTTCGCCAAGATCGGGTTCATGACCGGGTCGACCCTGCCGGCGGTTCCGCTGACGCTGCTGATCGCGCTGGCGATCGGCATCGTCAACGGGCTGCTGGTGGCCAAGGTGAACATCACGCCGATCGTGGTGACGCTGGCGACCAACGCGATCCTGATGGGCGCGGTGCGGGCGGTGTCGGGCGGCAGCCCGATGACGGCGCCCGAGGAGCTGGCGGTGTTCTCGCACTCGACGCTGCTCGGGGTCCCGATGACGCTGATCCTCGCGGTGCTGTTCATCGTGGTGATCAGCGTGGCGACGCGGCGCACGGTGTCGGGGCGGCGCTTCGTGGCCGTGGGCGCGAACCCGGCGGCGGCGACGGCGGCGGGGATCCCGATCCTGCGCTGCCAGGTGGCGACCCATGCCGTCGCGTCGCTGTGCTTCGCGGTGGCGGGGATGCTGTTCACGGGCTTCATCGGCTCGGCCTCGCAGACCGCGGGCGTCGACTACCTGCTGCCGGCCATCGCCGCGGTGGTGGTCGGGGGCACGCCCTTCTCGGGCGGGCGCGGCAGCGTGATCGCCAGCGGCGTCGCGGCGCTGTTCATGGCGCTGCTGGGGCAGATGGTGCTGGCGCTGGGGGCCGGGACGGCGGTGCAGCTGCTGGTGCAGGCGCTGGCGATCATCGTCGCGGTGTCGGTGCGGGGCCTGCCGACCTTCATCCGCGCGATGCGGGCCTGAGGCGCCGCGCCCCGGCGGCCCCTCCCGCCGCCGGGGCGCCTCCCCTGCCCGCCCCGGGCCCGCCTTGGGTCCGCCCCGGGCAAGCCCCGGGCCCCCCACTGCGGCGCCGTCCTGCGCGGCGGCGCCGCCTTTTCCCTTTTCACGACCCGACGACCGGAGACGCCGATGCTCTGCGCCATGGCCCTTCTCAGCACCGCGACCGACCTGACCGACGCCGCGGTGGACGCCGCCGCGGACGCCCTTGCGCGCCGCGGCGATCCCGGCGCCCAGGTGCTGGGCCGGGTGTTCAACCAGGTCGTCGACCGCAGCCAGAAGGGCATCGACCATGCCCGCGGCGGGCTCGAGGCCGACGCCATCACCCAGCATTTCTTCGCCGACCTGTCGGCGAGCATGACCGCCGCGCATGGCGGCGCGGTGGACATGGCCATGGGCCTGTCCGGCCCTGCGGTCGCCGAGACGAACCTGCTGCTGTGCCTGCAGAACACGGTGGCGCCGCCGCCGCCGCCGGGCGCGCATCTCAAGCGCATGTCGATCCTGCGCAAGCGCCCCGACGTGTCGCCCGAGGCGTTCCAGGAGCAGTGGTTCGAGCTGCACGCCCTTCTCGTCAGGCGCCTGGCGGGGCTGAGCGGCTATCGCCAGAGCCTCGTGCTCGACGGTCCGCGCGACGAGACCGGCGCGCTGCTGGCGGACGGGATGGTGGAGCTGTGGTTCCCCGACGCCGCCGCCATCGAGGCCGCGTTCCGCTCGGATGTCGGGACCACCACGATGACCCATGCGCGCGAGTTCATCGCCGAGATCTCCACCTGGCTGGTGCGCCCGGTGACGGTGTCCGGCGTCTCCTGACCCGGGACCCTGCGCAGGCGGGGGCCTGCGCGGGGGACCCGGCGCGGGGGGCGGCCGAAAGCGCGGCCGAAAGCGCGACGGAGGGCGCGATGACCCCGGATCTTCTGTTCTACGCCGTCGCCGCGGTCGCGGTGACGATCCTCGGGCTGTCCAAGGGCGGCTTCGCCGGAATCGGCATGGTCAGCACGCCGATGGTGGCCGCGGCGACCGACCCGATCACGGCGGCGGGGTTCATGCTGCCGATCATGCTGGTGCATGACCCGGTGGCGATGGCCATGTACCGGCGCAGCTTCGACGCCGGATCCTGCGCCGGATGATCCCCGGCGGCGCGCTGGGGGTGCTCGGGGCGTGGCTGCTGGCCGATGTCGCGCCCGAATGGGCGGTGCAGGCCGTGCTGGGCGCGGTCTCGCTGGTCTTCGCGCTCTGGCAGGGGGTCTTGCAGCTGCGCGGGGCGCCCGGCCTCGCGGCCGCGCATCGGCACGAGCGGGTTCTCGCCCTGTCCGCGGGGGCGGCGGGGGGCTTCACCAGCGCCATCGCCCATGCCGGGTCCCCGCCCTTCCAGATCTACGTCATGCCCAAGGGCCTCGCGAAGGAGGTCTAGGTGGGCGCCAGCGTGATGTTCTTCGGCGCGCTCAACGCCATGAAGGTGCCGAGCTTCGCCGCCCTGGGGCTGTTCTCGGCCGAGAGCCTCGCGGCCAGCGCGCTGTTCATCCCGCTCGCCCTGGCCTCGAGCTGGGCCGGCGCGCGGCTGGTCCGCCGGATCGACGCGCGCAGCTTCAACGCCGCGATCAACGTCATCCTGCTCGGCGTCGCGGTCGTGCTGCTGGCCCAGGCCTGGGCGGGGGCGCGGGCGGCGGGGGCGGTCTGAGGGCGCCCCGCGCCCCTGCCCCGCGCCCCTGCCCCGCGCGCGCGCCCCAACGCCAAGACCCAACGCGAAAAGGCCGCGGCGATCGCCGCGGCCTTTCCCGTTGTCCCGTCGCGCCCCGAAGGGGCCGCCCGTCACTGGTTGAACAGGGCGTTGAGCTTCTCTTCCGGCATCAGCGAGGACAGGTCCGCATCCGGCGGCGCGGTGTCCGAGCACTTGGGCATCACGCCGGTGGTGCTGTCGGCGTAGACATAGGGCGCCACGCCCAGCGGCTCGTCGAACTCGACCCCGTTATGGGCGGCCAGCGCCTGGCGCAGGGCGAAGCGCACATCGGCGGTGGAGCCGTCGACCGCGAGGTATTTCCACGCCGCGCCCGCCTCCGCCGCCTCGGTGTACATGCAGTTCAGCTCGTTGCTGGTGGCGATGGTGGCGATGGCGGGGACCCGCACGCCGGCCTGCTGGAACGCCTTGATGGTGGCCAGCGAGGTGACGCCGTAATCCGAGGCGATGGCGTCGATGCTGTCGCCGTACTTGGCGATCAGGCCCGCGGCCGCCTTCTGCGCATCGGCCGGGTTCCAGTTCATGGCGATGAAGTCATCGTCCAGCAGCTTCAGGCCCGGATACTGCGCGAGCCCCTCCTTGAACCCCTTGAGGAACGAGGCCGAGGAGGCCGCGCCCGCCGGGCCGCCCGACATCAGCACGTCGCCCTTGCCGTCCAGCGCGGTGTCGAGCCAGTCGGCGTATTGCCGGCCGATCGCCTCCGAGTCCTGGTACGGGTTCACCGCGTAATCCACGCCCGGGGTCCCCGACAGGACGCCGAAATACGGGACCATGGCGGCGCCGCCCTGGTAGGCCGCGCGGTAGGCGGGCATCGCCGCGTCGCCGAAATCGGTGAAGGCGAGGACGATTTCATAGCCCTGCAGCGAGTAGCCGTTGATCGCCGCCGCGTAGGTCTGCTGGTCGCCGCCCGCGTCGGTGTGGTCCTCGGCCGTCACGTTCGGGCACTTGGAGGCTTCGTCCTGCAGCTCGGCGAAGGTGATCTTGCGCCAGGTGTCCCCGCCCCAGCCGTCGACCAGCGCGACGCGGATCGGCGCGTCGCCGCAGAGCGGCGCGATGTCGGCGCCCTGGTCGACGCGGATCGGGCCGTCCCCGGCCATCGCGCCGCCCGCGGCGAAGGCCGCCCCCGCGACGGCCGCCAGCGCGGTTCCGCCCTTCAGCATTTTCATGGTTCCGGCCATCTGTTCCTCCCTGGACCTGATCCGTCGTGTCACGCCGCCGCCTTGATCATGTCCGCCGCTTTCTCGGCGATCATGATCGTGGGGGCGTTGGTGTTTCCGCTGGTCAGCGTCGGCATCGCCGACGCGTCCACCACGCGCAGGCCGCCAAGGCCGTGCACGCGCAGCGCGTCATCGACCACCGCCATGGAATCCGAGCCCATCTTGCAGGTCCCGACCGGGTGGTAGACGCTGTTGCAGTCGCTCTTGATGTAGGCGTCCAGCTCCTCGTCCGTCTGCTTGGACAGGCCGGGCGCGTATTCCTCGCCGCGGATCGCGTCGAAGGCGGGCTGGGACAGGATCTCGCGGTGCATCCGCAGCGCGTCGCGCAGCACCCGCAGGTCGTCCGGCACGGACAGGAAGTTGGGGTCGAGCAGCGGCAGCTCGAACGGGTCCGCCGATTTCGCCATCACCGTCCCGCGGCTCTGCGGGCGCGAGATGTTGAAATAGGGCATGCAGCCTTCCACCGGGATGATCTCCCGCCCGTGGTCGCGATACATGATGTTGTTGAAATGCGTCTGCACGTCCGGCGCGACGAGGTCCTCGCGGGTCTTGAGGAAGGACATCACCTCCACCCCGTGCCCCGCGACCGGGCCCTTGCCGGTGGTGCAGTGCTGCATGAGCGCGAGCGCGGCGGCGTAGGGCTTGGTCTGGCCGAGCGGCGAGACGGGCTTCGACAGGCTCTGCTTGACCGAGCTGGCGAGGTGGTCCTGCAGGTTGCGCCCGACGCCGGGCGGCGCGTGCACCGTCTCCACGTCGATCGAGGACAGGTGCTCGGGATCGCCGATGCCGGAGATCTGCAGGAGGTGCGGCGAGTTGAAGGCGCCGCCGCAGAGGATCACCTCCTTGTCGGCATGGACGGTCTTCTTCTCGCGCCCCTGGATGAATTCCACGCCGACGGCCCGGCCGCCCTTGACGATGATCTTCGAGACCATGGACTTCACGTGGAAGGTCAGGTTCTTGCGCTTCCTGATCGGCTTGATGCAGCAGCGCGAGACGCTGGAGCGGATGCCGTCGCGCACGGCGCCGTCGCAGGGGCCGACGCCGTATTGCTCGCCGCCGTTGAGGTCCTCGTTATACGGGACCCCCATCTGCAGGCAGGCGTCGCGATAGGCGACGCAGGGCTCGGCCAGGATGTCGTTGCGGGTGGTGGCCAGCGGGCCGTCGAAGCCGTGCTCGTCTTCGTCGCCGCCGCCGCCCCAGTTCTCGGCGCGCTTCATGTAGGGCAGGATGCTCCGGTAATCCCAGCCCTTGTTCCCCAGCTGCGCCCAGTGGTCGTAATCGGTGCGGTGGCCGCGGGTGTAGATCATGCCGTTGACGGTGGTGCAGCCGCCGATGCTCTTGGCGCGCGGCACGAACATGACCCGGTTGTCGACGTGCTTCTGCGGGACCGTGTGGTAGCCCCAGTCGAGCGCCAGCGTCTGCATCAGCCGGAAATAGCCCATCGGCATGTGGATCCAGGGGCTGGTGTCCCAGCCGCCGGCCTCGATCACCGTGACCTGGACGTTCGGATCTTCCGACAGGCGATTGGTCAGAACCGCGCCGCCGGATCCGGCGCCGATGATGATGCAGTCCGCCATTTGGCTCCCTCCCCGGAGGCCGCGCTCCCAGTCTGCGGCCCCTCTCCCTTTGGTCCGCATGCGCCGTGACGCATGACGTGCAATCTGTTTTCCTGATGCAAATCTTTTCGCCAATAATGAATGACCTGGCCAAGGAGCCCGCCGCCGGGGCGCGGGGCGGGCCGTCCGCGTCCGCCCGCCCGGCGCAGGGCGGTCGGCGGCGCGGGCGGGCCGGGCGGCCTGGCGCGGATTCCGGCGGCGGCGCGGGGATTTCGGGGGTTTCACCGGCGCTTCGGCCGCTTCCGGCGCCCGCCGGTTGCAAAATTCGCCCGGGGCGGCGGCGGCGCTTGCAGCCCGCGCCCGCGGGTCTATGCTCGGGGAACGCGAGGACGGGCCCGGGCGGGAAGGGCGCCGCGGACGCGGCGAATCGATACGCTGGATGATAATTCCGGCGCCATGAGCGAAGGGGGAGGAGAAGCGGCATGCGGGACGGCGCGCGCGGCATTCAGTCGATCGAGGTCAGCGGGCGCATCCTGCGGGCGCTGGTCGGCGAATCCGAACCGATGATGCTCAAGGACCTGGCGAAGGCGGCCGAGCTGGCCCCGGCCCAGTGCCATGCCTACCTGACCAGCCTGCGCCATGTCGGCCTCGTGCAGCAGGACCACGACACCGGCCGCTACCGGATGGGCCGCTTCGCGATGCGCCTCGGGGGGGCCTGGCTGCAAAGCTCGCCCCGCCCCGCCGCCGCCATCCGCCTGCTGCGCGCGCTGACGGACGAGCTCGACGCCATCACCATCCTCGTGGCCTGGGGCGCGATGGGCCCGACCATCGTGCATGTCAACGAGGGCGCGGACCCGACCGCGCTGAACCTGCGGCAGGGCGCGCTCTATCCCGTGACCGGCGCCGCCTCGGGGCGGATCTTCGGCGCCTTCATGCCCGAGGCGGAGACCGCGCCGCGGATCGCGCGGGAGCTGGAGGGCTACGCCCCCGACGCCGCCGCGCAGATGCGCGCGCGCTACGAGGAGCGGCGCGCGGCGATCCTGCGCGACGGCTACGATACCGCCGACGGGGCGCCGATCCCCGACATCAACGCCGTCTCGGCCCCGGTCTTCGACGAGGCGGGCGCGCTTGACTTCGTGATCTCCGTGATCGGGCGGCGCGGCAAGCTTGATGTCGGCCCGGACGGGCCCGCGGCGACGCGGCTGGCCGAGATCGCCCGGACGGTGTCCGGCGCCCGGTCCCATGCCGCGGCGGACTGAGGAAGGCGTGCGAGAGATGAGTGCAAGGACCGAAACCGCCGCGGCCGGGACCGGGGCGAGCAAGCCCGGACCCGCCCGCGGCCGCGCCGCCGCGACGAAATCCGAGGGCCGCGGCGTGCAGTCGATCGAGCTCGGGGCGCGGCTGCTCGCCGCCCTGGCGGACGAGGCCGAGCCGCTGATGCTCAAGGACCTTGCGCAGCTTGCGGGCGTCGCCCCGGCGCAGGCCCACGCCTATCTCGTCAGCTATCGCAAGATCGGGCTGGTGGACCAGGACGCGGAGACCGGCCGCTACCGGCTGGGGCGCTTCGCGCTCGATGTCGGGGTCGCGCGGATGCGCATGTCCGACCCGATGCGCCTTGCAAGCACGGCCGCCATCGAGCTGTCGGAGCGCACCGCGCTCAACGTCGCGCTGGTGGTCTGGGGCTCCTTCGGGCCGACCGTGGTGCAGGTGCAGGAAAGCGGCGCGCAGCTGAACATGAACACCCGCCCCGGGGTGGTCTATTCGATGACCGGGACCTCCTCGGGCCAGGTGTTCCACGCCTTCCTGCCGGAGAAGGTGGTCAAGGACGCGCTGCGCGCCGAGAAGCACGATGCCAAGGAAGATCGGCGCGTGGGCGAGGAGCGCTTCGTGTCGAAGAAGGACCTGGAGCGGATCCGCGCCCTCGGCTACGCGGCGATCGACAAGCCGCCGGTGCCGGGGATCTCGGCGATCTCGGCCCCGGTCTTCGACCATGCGGGGCAGATGGCGATGGCGATCACCATCATCGGCCAGGATCACTACCTGCTGCCGCGGGCCGAGGCGGAGTTCATCCCCGCGCTGCTCGAGGCGACGCGGGAGCTGTCGGCCGAACTCGGCTACGCCCCGGCGGGCTGAGCGGAGGGGCGGGGCGCGGGGGCCCGGCCCGGTCACGCGATCCCGGTCAGGCGATCCCGGTCACGCGATCCGGCGGGTCTCCACGAAGAAGGGCGTGATCTCCTCGAGGAAGCTCTTCGCGTGGACCTGCGTGCGCGCCACGATCTCGCTGGCATAGAGGCGCGCGGCGGTCGCCTCGTCGCGGAACCGGAACGCGACGATCCCGTCCACCGGCACGGCGTCATAGGGCGCGCTCTCCTCCCGCCCGCCATGCCAGCGGTCGACGACGACGTTCTGCGCATAGCCCGGCACGTCCGGCCAGTCGCGCACCATCGCGGCGTGGACCTCGAGCCATTCATGGCGGAACTCGGCGACGCTCATCCCCCGCTTGCGGCGCAGCAGCGTGAGGCGGGTCACGCAGGGCCCGTCCCCGGCGTCGAAGGGCACGACCTCGTGCGTCTCGCAGGCCACGAGATGCACGTCCCCCAGGAACGCCGCCTCGTCCTTGAGCGCGCCGCCGAAGGCGGGCGAGGCGATGGCGGCGCGCATGGCGCCGAGGTCGTCGAAATGCAGCTCGGACAGCCCGTCGAGCTCCCAGGCCCCGCGGGCGGCGGAGATGCCGAACTGGTCCCGGTTCACCACCCGGTGCTGCTGATAGGCGCGCAGCCCCGGCATCCGCGCGGCCAGCGGGCCGTGCGCCTCGCGCCAGTGGCGGTCGAACTCGGCCTCCGGCAGCCCGGCGGCTTTGCGGAGCAGTCCGAACCGGGCGATCACGCCCCGCCCCCCGCGGCCGCGTCTTCCAGCAGCCTGCGCATCACCGGCTCGCGCTTCGACAGCCAGGCGCCGTGCCGCTCGGGCCAGGCGCCGAAATCCGCGGCCCCCGACAGCGCCCGCGCAGCCTTCGCGGGCCAGTACGGATCCTCGAGCGCGGCGCGCCCGATGGCGACCAGATCGGCGCGCCCCGCGGCCACGATCTCCTCGGCCTGCCCCGGCGTGGTGATCAGCCCCACGGCCTGCGCAAGCACGCCCGCCTCGGCCCGCACCCGTTCGGCGAAGGGGACCTGGAAGCCGAAGCCGCGCGGCACGTTGGAGCGGCGCGTCTCCTCGGACAGCCCGCCCGAGGAGCAGTCGATCACGTCCACCCCCCGCCGCCTTCAGCGCCGCGGCCAGGACCACGGTGTCGTCCATGCCCCAGCCGCCCTCGGCCCCGTCGACGCAGGAGAGGCGGGCGAAGAGCGGCTTGTCCGCGGGCCAGGCCGCGCGCACGTCGCGGGCGATCTCCAGCGCCAGGCGCATCCGCCCCGCGCGGTCGCCGCCATAGCCGTCGGTCCGCCGGTTGGAGAGCGGCGAGAGGAAGCTCGCCGCCAGGCAGCCATGGCCGTAATGCAGCTCCAGCACGTCCATCCCGGCGGCGTCGGCGCGGCGGGCGGCCTCGACATGGGCGCGGCGGATGTCGTCGATCTCCGCCGCGCTCAGCTCCCCGGGCACGGTCCATTCCGCGCTCGCCGCGATGGGGCTGGGGCCGACCCGCCGCCAGGGACCCCCCGCGGCGTCGATCTCCTCGGGGCGCATCGCCTGCCCGCCATGCCAGAGCGGGTGCGACCAGGCCTTGCGGCCCGAATGGGCGATCTGCACGCCCATCAGCGCGCCGTTCGCGTGGACGAAATCGGCGATCCGCTTCAGCCCCGGCACGTGCGCGTCGCTCCAGATCCCGAGATCGGCGACCCCGACCCGGCTGCCCGAGCACACGGCCGCGCTCTCGGTCAGCACCAGCGCCGCGCCGCCGGGCGCGAACTTGCCGTAATGCACGAGGTGCCAGTCGGCGGCGAAGCCGTCCGCGCCCGCGTGCTGGCACATGGGAGAGATCACGACGCGGTTCTTCAGGGTGCGCCCGCGGATGGTCAGCGGGCGCAGCACGGCGGGGGCGGGGGCGTCGGGCATGGCCGCGTCTCCTTGGTCTTGTCGGTTCAGCGCATCGCCAGCGGCAGGTGCAGCACGATCGAGGGGACCGCGATCACCAGCGCCAGCGCCGCGACCTGGATCAGCACGAAGGGCGTCACGCCGCGATAGATCGTGCCGATGGAAATGCTCGGGTCCACGCCGCGCAGGTAGAACAGCGCGTAGCCGAAGGGCGGCGTCAGGAACGAGGTCTGGAGATTCACCGCCAGCGCGATGGCGAACCGCAGGATGACGTGGTCGGCCGGCATCCCGAAATCGAGCCCCGCCACGATCGGCGCCACGATGGGAATGACCGCCAGCGTGATCTCGACCCAGTCGAGGAAGAAGCCCAGCACGAAGACCAGCGCCATGATGACCGCGAAGGTCACGTAGGGGCTGACATCGCCGAAATGGAACAGGTCGGCCGCCATCGCGTCGCCGCCCAGCTTGCGGAACGCCAGGCTGAACACCGTCGCGCCGAGCATCACGAAGGCGATCATCGCCGTGGTCTTGGTCGTCTCGTACACCGCCCGCCGGAACGCCGCGAAGGACAGCCCCCCGGTGACCAGCGCCAGCAGCGTCGCGCCGAAGGCCCCGATGGCGGCCGATTCCGTCGGCGTCGCAACCCCCGCGACGATGGTCCCCAGCACCGACAGGATCAGCAGCATCGGCGCGGCCAGGTCGCGCAGCAGCGCCAGCGCCGCCGCCCCCGCGCCCAGCGTTTCGGTCCGCGCGGGCGCCGGCGCCCGCCCCGGGGCCAGCAGCGCCACCAGCGCCAGGTACCCGAAATACAGCCCCGCCAGGATCAGCCCCGGCCAGATCGCGCCCATGAACAGGTCGCCGATCGGCACCCGCAGCTGGTCCCCGAGGATGATCAGCATGATCGAGGGCGGGATCAGGATCCCCAGCGTCCCCGAGGCCGCCACCACCCCCGTCGCCGGCCGCATGTCGTACCCGGCCGCCTTCATCGCCGGCAGCGACATCATCCCCATCAGCACCACCGAGGCGCCGATGATCCCGGTCGAGGCCGCCATCACCACGCCGATCACGATCACCGCGAAGGCGTAGCCCCCCCGGCAGCCTCCCCGCCAGCGCGGCGAGCGAGCGCATCAGCCGCGCCGCGATCCCCGAGCTTTCCAGCATCGGCCCCATGAAGACGAAGAGCGGGATCGCCGCCAGCAGCCAGTTGGTCAGCGTGCCCGAGTAGATCCGCTGCACCCCCATCGACAGGAACACCGGCGGCACGTCCGCCAGCAGCGCGAACAGGATGCCCGCCCCCGCCAGCACGAACCCCACCGGGTAGCCCGTGAACAGCAGCGCCACGAGCGCGAGCAGCATCGACAGCGGCCAGGCGTATTCAGCGATCATGATCGGCATCCAGGTCCACGAGCCGCCCGCGCAGCAGCGCGTTCAGCACCATCCCCGCGCGCAGCAGCGCCCCCGCCCCCAGCGGCGCGAAGGCCGCCGGCAGCGCGCCCTTGATCAGCCAGTGCGCCGTCAGACCGCCCTGGTTCGACCCCTCGCCCGTGCGGAACGCCACCGCGGCGAAATCCGAGCCGTAGCGCACCGCCAGGATTCACAGCGGCGGCAGCAGGACGAGGTCCCCGAAGACCGAGATCGCGGCCCGCGTCCGCAGCGGCAGCCGCAGCGCGATGAAATCCACCGTCACGTGGCGCTCCTCGAAAAACGCCCAGACCCCGCCGAACAGCACCAGCAGCGCGAAGATGTACCATTGCAGGTCCACCAGGCTGTTGACCGTCAGCGCGCCGCCGACCACCGGCGCGCGCCCCTCCCAGTCCAGCAGCGTCGACAGGCCCGCCTGCGCCGCGATCACCGAGGCGACCACCGACAGGACCAGCGGCACGATCAGCCACGAGACGAGCTTGCCCGGCAGGCGCAGCAGCGCCGCGAGCCGTGATTTTCCAGGCGACATCGGCCCCTCCCCCGCATCCACGCGCGTCGCGGCGGACCCGGCCGGGCCCGCCGCTTCTGTCGTCACTCCGCGGGCGGGACCGCCTGCAGCGCGGTCCACTCGCCGACCGTCGCCATGTAGGCGCGCAGCGAGGCCAGGGCCTCGGCGAAGACCGGGTCGCCCGCGGCCATCTCGTCCATCACCGTGTTCGCGGTGGTGCGCAGGCCCTGCAGCACCTCGTCCGGGAAGCGGCGCAGCTCCGCTCCCGCCTCGCGGATCTTCGCGATGGCCGCGGCCTGCGCGTTCACCTGGTCGGCGAGGTTGAAGGTGACGTTGGCGCGGCAGGCCTCGATCATCGCGTCCTGCTTGGCCTCGCCGAGTTTATTCCACACATCCATGTTCACGATGATGGAATACCATGCGGCCTGCTGGTGCCAGCCGGGGAAGTAGTAGTACCTGGCCACCCGCTGGAACCCCATGCCGACGTCGAGCGAGGGGGCCGAGAACTCTGCGGCGTCGAGGCGGCCGGTCTCGAGGCTCAGGTAGATCTCGCCGGCGGGGACCATCCGGGTGTTGGCGCCAAGCGCGGCGAGGGTCTGCCCGCCGAGGCCGGCGATGCGCATGTTCAGCCCCTGGAAATCGGCGATCGTGTTGATTTCCTTGTTGAACCAGCCGCCGGCCTCCTGGACCGCGAGGTGGCAGGGCAGGAACTTCACCCCGAACGGGTCATAGGCTTTCTGGATGATCTCCATGCCGCCGCCGAGGAACATCCAGCCGAGCGCGACCTCGGGGGCCGGGCCGAAGGGCATGGAGCCGACGATGTTGGCGACGGGGATTTGCCCGGCCCAGTAGCCGGTCCAGTCGAAGCCCATGTCGAGCGCGCCCGAGCTGACGGCGCCGAACACCTCGAACGGGGGGCGCGAAATCGCCGGCGCCGTGGACGTCGATCTTCACCTCGCCCGCGGTCATCGCCTCGACGCTTCGGGCGAAATTCTGCGGGCTGTAGCCGATGGACGGCACGTTCAGGCCGAAGGTGCTCTGCAGCTCGTAAGTGTCGGCGTCGGCGGGGGCGGCGGCCATCAGCGCGGCGGCGGCGAGCGCGGCGAAGGTCTTCATGATCGGGTCCTCCCATGGATCCAGGCGCGGCCGTCCTGCGCATCACGGGTGGCGGCTCGTCTGGATTTTGATTATCCAAAAGCGAACAGAATTGCAAATGTTGAATCGGGAGACTCCCCTTCGCCCCGCGCGCGGCCGCCATGCCGGCCATGCCCGCCCGGCCTTCAGGCCCGGGGCGCCCGGGCGATGCCGGGCCAGGGGGGCGGGGCCCGGGATCGCCCCCCGCCCGCCCGCCGCGTCCGGCGCTTACGACCTGTTGACCTTTTTCGGTGCAGCTTGGGGGATGGCCGCCCCGCGCCCATCGCCGCCGCCCGCCGGGTCAGGCCCCCCGTTCCGCCCGCATCCCGCGGGCCGGCGGCCGCGCGCCCGCGCGGCGACCTGGCATGGCGACAGCGGGCATGGCGACAGCAGGACCCGGCGCAGGACATGGACCAGATGAGCGATCCGGCAGCCCGCCCCGGCGGCGACCCGGCCGCGGCGCCCGCGGAGGCCGTCGCCGCCCCGTTCATCCAGGCGGACCCGGACGCGGCGCCGACCGACGCGCCGCGGGACCGCAGCCGCCTCTACGGCGCGCTGATGCTCCTCATCAGCTGCGGCGCGCTGTTCGGCGCCCTCGCCGCGAACCTGCAGGATTTCCGGACCATGCGCGCCAAGGCGCAGGACCGGCTGGAGCGCATCGTCGAAGGCGCCGCGCTGCGCGTCGGCGCCGAGGTCGGCGCGACGCTGCGCCTCTCCAGCCTCGCCCTCCAGGGCGTCGCCGACGACTGGATCGACGACCCCGACGCCTTCGCCGCCCGGCACCAGCGGACCATCGCCTCGATCACCGCGACGCTCGAGACGGTGGATTTCATCGTGATCCTGGACGCGCGGGGCCGCATCCAGTGGTTCAGGAGCCCGAAGATCATCGGCCATGACCGCTCGGACCGCGCCTATTTCGCCGCGGCGATGCGCGGCGAGGTGTTCTTCGGCGACCCGCTGACCGCGCGCATGACCCGGAAGCGGGTGATGCCGCTGGCCGCGCCGATGCGGGACGCGGACGGGCGCATCCGCGGGGTGCTCGCCATCGCGCTGCAGACCGAGACCTTCGCCGCCGCCTTCGCCCAGCTCCTGGCCGAGTCCGGCGCCTCGGTCACGCTGCTCTCCTCGACCGGAGAGGCGTTCATCAGCCTGGGCGGCGACGAGACCCCCGTCTCCGAGCAGGATCGCGCCGGGCACGGAACCCGGGCCGAGCTGCTCGCCGCCCTGGCGCTCGGCCCCGACCTGCGCTGGACCGCGCGCACGGCGGTTCCCGAAAGCCCGTACGAGGTCGTGGCGGTCCATTCCGCGGCCCATGCCGCCGCCGACTGGCGCCGGACCGCGCAGCAGCGGCTGCTGTTCGCGCTGGCCCTCGCCGCGCTGGCGCTGTCGAGCTGGCGCGTGGTGAAGCGCAGCGAGGCCGCCCTGCGGGAGAAGATCCGCCTCGCGGGCGCGGCGCTGTTCGCGGCGCGCCAGAGCCACGCCGCCATCGACGCGCTGCTCGCCTCGGTCGGCGACGGGGTGGTGATCTCGGACGATGCGGGCGGCGTGCTGCGCGCGACCCCGCCGGCGCTCGAGCTGCTTCGGGCGCGCGACCCGGAACAGGCCCTGCCGCGCCTGTCCCGCGCGTTTCCCGAGCTGGGCAAGATGGGGCGCGCCGCGCAGGCGGACTTCCCGCCCCGCCCCCTGACCGTGCGCGGCGGGGCGACCCGCGACGTCGCCTGCTCGGCCCACCAGGTGTTCCTGCACGGGCGGGTCCTGCGGCTCTGCATCCTGCGCGACGCCTCCAACGCCTCGCGGATCGAGCGCAACCGCGCCGAGTTCATCGGCGCGATCCAGCACGAGATCCGCTCGCCGCTGCAGGCGATCATCGGCGGGATCAGGATGCTCAGGACGCTGCTGGGACAGGATGCGGGCGAAAAGCCGGCCAGGGTGCTGGACATCTCGGACCGGAATGCGCAGCGGCTGCTGAACCTCGTGAACGACCTGCTGATGCTGCACACGATCGACGAGGTCGGGCTGACCGTGGAGCTGCGCCCCACCCCGCTCAGGGCGGCGCTGGCGGAGGCGGTCGAGAGCATGGCCGGCTATGCGGGCGGCCTCGGTGTGACGCTCCGGCTCGATCCCGGCGCGGCCGAGGCGTCGGCGCTGGTGGATGCGGAGCGGCTCCAGCAGATCCTGGCCAACCTGGTCTCCAACGCGGCGAAATACACGCCCGAGGGCGCGGCCGTGGAGCTTTCGGTCCAGGCCTCCGACCGGGACGCGACGATCTCGGTGGCGGATCCCGGGCCCGGCATTCCGCTCCACCTGCGCCCGGTGCTGTTCGAGCGGTTCTCGCGCGAGCGGGGGGCGGCGGATGAAAGGCGGCCGAGCACGGGGCTGGGCCTCGCGATCACCCGGCAGTTGGTCGAGGCGATGAACGGAACCATCGCCTTCGAGACCCGGACGCGCGACGAGGCGGCGCAGGGCGCCACGGGGACGGTGTTCCGCGTGACCTTCCCGAGGGCGCGGGAGGCTGCAGGCGACGCGGCCCCCGGGGCGCTCGCGCCGTCCGCCTGACGCGGGCCGCCGGGGGATGACGCGCAAGGGGGCGCCGCGCCCGGGGGCGAGGGGGCGCCCCCGCCGCCCCCCCCCCCCGCGCCACCGCCCTTGACGCGGCGCCCCGGGCGTGGAGTGCACCTGCATTGATCTCGGCGTTCAATCGCTCGACGAAGATGCGTGCGCACGGGAGGGCGGCGATGATCGGCGGCCTTCGGGCCCGGGGGCCGAGGCTCCTGGCCTTCGGGCTGGCGGCGCAGGCGATGTGGACCGCCGCCTTCGGCATGTAGGAGGCGGGGCCGCTCCGGGGCCTCCTCCTCGGCGCCGCGATGCCGGCGATCCTGCTCGACCCCGCCTTCTCGGGCGCGGCGAAGGACGGCTCGGCGCCGCGAAGCGGGCGACGCCTGGTGATCGGCTTCGCCGCGGGCGCCATCCCGGCCCCGCCGGTGAACCTGCCGCTGCTGAAGGACGCGGCGCTGCTGGACCTCGCCGCCGCGGGGCGCCGCGCGCGACAAGATCCTCGAGGCGGCGGAGCGGCTCTACGCCCTCAAGGGCGTCGACGCGGCGTCGATCCGCCAGATCAACGCCGAGGCGGGGCAGAAGAACGGCTCGGCCGTGCACAACCATTTCGGCTCGCGCGAGGGGTTGATCGACGCGATCCTGGAATTGCGCACCGGCGCGCGCGACAAGCTGCGGCTGGAGATGCTGGACGCGCTGAAGGAGGGTGCGGGCGACGCGCTGCCCGCGATCCGCGGCGTGGCCGAGGCGATGGTCCGCCCGCAATTCGAGGAGCTGACCCTCGGGGCCCGCACCTGTCACCGGCGCTTCGTCAAGCAGGTCCACCAGCGGCACGAGCTGATGGACAAGGTGCTGTCCAACCGCCACGACCTCGGGCTGCGCGACTGCTTCCGGCTGATCCGCCGGCGGCTGCCGGAGGCGCCGACGCCGATCCTCCATCACCGCTGCATCCACGCCAACGCCAACGCCATCGACAGCGCCGCGAACCTCGAGGAACGGCTCGACATCGACCCGGACTCGCTGACCGAACAGCGGATCGCGCTGCACATCGAATGCTGCATCGATTCCATCGCCGGGGTGTTCACCGCCCCGATCTCCGCGGCCGCGGCGGCGCTGGTGGGCGACCGCGACAAGGCCTCGCCCGCGCTGGAACGCTGGCGCGACCGGGCGGTGATGTAGGGGGGGGCAAGGGGGGCGCGGCCCCCCCTTCGCTCAGAGGTCCCGGCGCTTCAGAGGTCCCGGCCCGGCGTCGGCTCGACGATGTTGAACACCGGCTGCGGCGCCGCGATCCAGCCCGACAGGCGGCGCAGCGCCCCGAGGTCGCCTTCCGCCGCGATCTCCCCCGCCTCGACGCTGTCGGGCAGGCTCCGGTCGCCGCAGACCGCCGCCGCCAGCGCCGCCTTGTCCATGCGCAGCGACAGCGCCGCCCCGGCCCGCGCCGGCCCCGGCGTCCAGGTCAGCGCGCCATGCTCCAGCGCCAGGACCCAGTCCTCCCCGAGATCCTCGAGCCGCAGCGCGATGCGCAGGCTCTCGTGCTGCGCCGCCAGCCCGTCGCGCCGCACCGCCAGCACGCCGAAGAGCTGCGCCGGGGTCAGCGCCGGCGCCGTCTCGCGGCTGATGGTGGAGTGCATGCGCAGCCCCGGCGGGCCGATCCGCAGCTCCTGCGCCGCATTGAGATACGCGTTGCGCCAGGCGGCGCTTTCGCAGCCATAACCCAGCTGCTCACAGGTCTCGGCCAGCAGCGCGCGGATGCCCGCGTGCCCCGGCTCGGCCAGCAGCGCGCGGTCCGGCGCCTCGGCGGCCCGGCGGTATTCCCCCGCCTCCACGTCCGCGCGCGCCCGCGCCAGCACCGCGTCGGCGCCGCCCATGTCGTCGAGCATCTTGCGCCCGCCCGCCCGCGGCGGCAGCGGGTCGGGATGCGCCGGGCCCGGCGTCATACCAGCCCGGGCAATGCTGGTAGATCGCCTTGGAGTTGCAGCGCAGCGCGCCGGAATAGCCGCGGGGGCGCCAGGCCGCCTCGATCGCGTCGGGCAGGCGGATGGTCTCGGCGATCTCGGTCGGGGCCATCCCGAGATTCATCATCCGCACCGCCTGGTCATGCACGAACCTGCAGAGGTCGCGCCGGATCTCCAGGTGCTCGCGCACCCGCGCATTGCCCCAGTTGGGCCAGCGGCGCCGGCCGACCAGCCCTCGGCCGCGTCCCCCCACATCGCCGGCGCCTCGTTGATATGGCCCGACCAGTCGAGCGTGTTGCGCACCTGCGCCCCGCGCAGCGGCAGCAGGTTGTGGAAGTTGCGGCAGGCGTTCTCGGCCATGTTCAGGACCTCGAGGTCCGGGGCCCAGATATGCATCTCCGCCGGGGCCCCGGTGTCGGGCGCCATCTGGAATTCGAAGCGCACGCCGTCGATGGTGCGGGTCTCGCCCGTCTCCCGGACCAGGTCGTTGGGGGCGAGCAGCGCCCAGGCGCCCATCGGCGTGGCTTTCCCGGGGCCGTTGTCCACGCGCCCCGGCGGCCCGGGGCGCAGCACGTGGCCGAGCTGGACATGCCCGCGGCGCAGCATGGCGGTCCCGACGGCGACGTTCTCGGACACCGCTTCTTCGAGGAACCGGTCCGGGGCGATGACCGGCGCCTTGCCCGAGGCGACGTCGGCGGGGTCCACCACCGCCTCGGCGGTTTCCAGCGAGGTGAGCGTGTCGATCAGGATCACGCCGGTTTCGCCCTCGACCAGGGTCATGTTCGCAAGGTCGGGCCCGCGGACCTGGCAGACCCCCGGAACCACCTCGAACAGCCCGTGGATGGCGTTGAGCCGCGCCTGGCGCCAGGGGCCGGGGTTGACGCTGTCGGGGGCGGTTCCGGCGTCGAGGAAGGCGCAGGGGCGCATGTCCCGGGCGGGGCGCTTGCGCGGGCCCTGCACGGCGCCGCCCTCGAGCGTGCCGAGGAAGCCGCGGCGCGCGTCGGCGACGTCCTGGCCGTCGTCGCGCGGCATGGGGAAGGCGGCGGTGCGGGCCGCCGCGTGGCGCGCGGCGGGCCGGGGGCGCGGCGGTCTCCGGCGCGTCGCTCCGCGGAGCGGGAGGCGTGGCGGTTCATGCTGCGCTCTTGGGGCTGGAGCGCCGACCACCTGCGCGCCGACGACCCGGGCGCCGACCACCTGCCCGCCGCCGACCCGGGCGCCGACGACCCGGGCGCCGCCGCCCGGGCGCATCGTCGCGCAAGGCTCAGACGAGGCCGACGCGGAACCGGTCCAGCACCTCGCCGAACCCCGCCGCGTCAAGCAGCGGCCCGCGCGCCTCCGCCGCCAGCCCGCGGGAGATCGCGCGCTCGAACACCACGATGTTCTCGCCCGTCGTCAGCCGCGAGGGGTAGAGCGCGCCGTCGAAGCCGCGCGGATCGGCGTGGATCTCGGCCCCGAGGCGCCGCCCCTCGGCCTGGTCGCGCGCGCGCACGGCGTCCGAGGCGATCCGGGCGCGCAACGGCGCGTCGCCGGTCAGATCGACCAGCGACAGGGCCCGGACCCGAAGCTCCACGACAGACCAGGCCTCCAGCTCGGCCATCGCCACGGGAAAGTCCTGCGGCCGGTCCACCGCCTCGTCGCGCAGGATCGTCTCGGCGAAGGCGGTCGCAAGGTCCCGCGCGGCATAGAGCGCGCGGAACGCCTGCCCGCCCGCCGCGCCCGGGGCGGGCACGAAGCGGCTGCCCCCCGGCCCGACGCCGAGCGGGTCGGGATGCGCCCAGCGGACAAGCCGGAGGAAGCGTCGGTCGGTGATCTCGATCCGCGAAAACGGCCGCGGCGGCCCGGCGGTCATGCGCGCGGCCCCGGGTCACCCGAACGCGGCATGGCCGCGCGCGGCGGCCTCGGCGATGATCCCGTCCGTCTCTCCGCGCGCCAGCGCCTGCCAGCGCGGCGCGCCATCGGCGCCCGGCCCGCCCAGGAACCGCCAGGCGGCCCAACCGTCCCCCAGCGCGGCGATGACCTCGGAAAGGCCCGGAAGCGGCGCGCCGGTCGCGTCGATCTGCCAGTCGGGATAGCGCAGCCGCCGCGCCCCGCCCGAGAGCGCGAACAGCCGCCCCGCCTTGCGGTCGAGGTCCACCGCCTGGCGCGACTTGCCCATGCGGGCGCCGAGTTCCGCGCCCGTCAGCATCCCCGGCCCCGCGAGGATCCGCGCCGCGGCCTCGGCCCCCCGGGCGCGCGCGGCGGCGAGCGGGTCGGGCGCGTCCGCGCCGCCGTCGAGGTCGATTTCCACCCAGCCGCCGTCCAGCTCCAGCGCCAGAGTCTTCGCGTCGATCCGGCGCGCGGCGTCGGCGAGGGCGTTGATCCGCTCCTTCTGCGCCCGGGTCATGCGGCGGTCGGCGAGCAGCGCGGGAAGCCCGTGGCGGGTCGTCTCCCGGGGCTGCGCGTTGGACTGTCTTTGCATCGGGTGCGCTCCGCGTTGGAAGGGGCCTCGGGAACAAGGTGGGGCCTCGGGCGCGTTTCGTCAAGTTCGTCAAGCCGCGGCGGGGCCCCCGGCAAGCGACCCCGAGAGGCGCCCCCCGGCACGCGGCGCCCGATCAGGCCGCGCCGCCCGGCCCCTCCAGCAGCGCCTCGGCGGTGTCGGCATCGGTCACCAGCTCGGTCGCGTAGCCGCCGGCCAGCGCGGCCCGGATCGCCGCGCGCTTGGCCGGGCCGCCGGCGATGCACAGCCGCGCCGGGATCGCCTTCAGCTCGGCCAGCTCCAGCCCCATGCGGCGGCCGGAAAGCGGGCCCTGCACCTCGGCCCCGGCCGCGTCGATGAAGCGGCTCATCACGATCCCCACCGCGCCCGCCTCGAGATAGGCGGCGGCGATGGTCTCGGGCATGTAATGGGGGTCGACGAAGCCCAGCTCCCGGTCCATCTCGCCCACCCCGAACACCACCGCGTCGCAGCCGCGCGCGGCGGCCAGCTGCCGCGCCACCCCCGGCTCCCGCGCCAGCGCGTCGCGCATCTCGCGGCTCGAGAGCAGCGCCGGCGCGTCCAGGTTCTCGGCCCGCGCCCCGGTGCGCGCGGCGATCAGCGTGGTGCAGAACTCCGGCGAATGCTCGGCATTGGACTGGGTGCTGCCCGCCACCTGCACCACCCGCAGGCCCGGCGCGCGCATCTCGGGCAGGCTCAGCGCCATGCGGCTGACCGTGCGCCCCCAGGCGACGCCGAGCGCGGCCCCGTCCCGCACGTGGCGGGCCAGCGCGTGGCCCCCGGCCAGCGCGATCCGCGCGCGCTGCGCCTCGGGGTCCGGGTCCGCCGGGACCACGTGCGCCCCCGCCAGGCCCCAGCGCTCGGCCAGCCGCCGCCCCAGCCCGACGCCGGTCAGCAGGTCGGGCGCCAGGCTGATGCGCACCAGCCCGCGGCGGCGCCCCTCGGCCAGGTAATTGGCGATGGTCGCGCGGCTCAGCCCCAGCGCGCGGGCGACCTCGTTCTGGGTCCGCCCCTCGCCATGATACAGCCACACGGCCCAGGCCACGGCGTCGCCGCCGAATTCGATCGGCGGCAAGGGCGCGGAGGCCGGGGAGGAGTCGGGGGCGGGGGCGTCGGGGCTGCTCATGCCCATGTTTCTGCCGCGGCGGATGACAATGGTCAACCCCGGCTGGCATTTGCAGTTGACATATGCCACCCCCTTCCGACATTTTCCACCGGACGCCGCGACGGGGCCGCCGACCGCCCTGCGCCCCACCTGGCAACGGAGGACGCCATGACCCCCCAGGAAACCGCCCTGCGCGAAGAGATCGTCGCCCGGGCCCGCGAGATGAACGCCAACGGCCTGAACCAGGGCACCTCGGGCAACATCTCGGCCCGGCTCGACGACCGGATGCTGATCACCCCCTCGGCCACCCCCTATGACACGATGACCCCCGACATGATCGCCTCGGTCGGCATCGACGACGCCTCGGGCAAATGGGACGGGCCGAAAAAGCCGTCGACCGAGTGGCGCTTTCACCAGCGCATCCTGCGCGAGCGGCCGGACATGCAGGCCGTGGTCCACGCCCACCCCAACTACTGCACCGCGCTGGCGATGCAGCGCCGCGGGATCCCGGCCTGCCATTACATGATCGCCGCCTTCGGGGGCGTGGACGTGCGCTGCTCGGGCTACGCCACCTTCGGCACCGAGGCGCTGTCGGACCTGGTGCTCGAGGCGCTGGAGGGCCGCACCGCCTGCCTGATGGCCAATCACGGCATGGTCGCGCTCGGCGAGAACCTGGCCAAGGGGATGTGGCGGGCGGTCGAGCTGGAGACCATCGCCCGGCAATACGTGACCACCCTGCAGCTGGGCGAGCCCCGGATCCTGTCGGATGCCGAGATCGCGGACACCATGGCCGGATTCTCGACCTACGGGCTGCAGACCGAGGACGCCTGAGCGCGTCCCCCTCGACCGCTGACGGCCCCACAGGGCCGCCGGCCGCGACCGCCCCCGGCACGGGCCGCCGGGGGCGGTTTTTTGTGTGCGAACGCCCCCCCGCCCCCGGCACGGGCCGCCGGGGGCGGTTTTTTGTGCGCGGACGGCCCCGCCCCGGCACGGGCCGCCGGGGGCCTTTCGCGCGCGTCCGGTGAGGCGCCGCACCGGCCGCCGGGAGCGGCCTTCCGTGCGCGAACTCCCCCGCCCGACGGCCCGGCGCCGACTCGGTTTCCTCCTGAAACCACCCCCGCGCCCCGCCGAAACGGCGCCGCGAGGCCGCCCCAGGCGAGAAAATCTTAACCCTTTCTCGCCGCCCCCGGGGCGCGCGAAGCCTGCATTTCCAAGCACCTGCGCGCTCTAACACTCCTGTAAGACATTATTTTGCAACGCAAAATTCAATCTCCCCCATTGGCGGCCAAATCGCCGCATGGAAGAAATTTCCCTGCCTGCAAAAAAATTCACTCCGCGCAGACGAGGGAAACGAGGGGCGACCAGGGAGGAGAACGGCATGGCGCAGGGTGGGCGTGGAGACGGGGATGACGGGCTGTCGGTGCGCGCCGCGTGGCTGCACTATGTCGGCGGGCTGACCCAGGCCGAGACCGCGCGGCGGCTCGGCGTCACCAACGTCAAGGCGCACCGCCTGATCGCCCGCGCCGCCCAGAACGGCGCCGTGAAGGTGGTCATCGACGGCGAGATCGCCGATTGCGTCGCCCTCGAAGCCCGGCTCTCCGCCCGCTACGGCCTCGACTATTGCGAAGTCGCCCCCGAGGTCGGCCCCGAGGACCCCGAGGCCCTGCCCCTGCGCGCCCTCGGCGCCATCGGCGCGCGCTTCCTGCAGCGCCAGGTCGCGGCGCAGGAGCACGCGCTGATCGGCATCGGCCATGGCCGCACCCTCGCCGCCGCCGTCGCCGGCCTGCCGCGCATGGGCGCCGGGACCACCAGCTTCGTCTCGCTCCTGGGGGGGCTGACGCGCAACGACGCCGCCAACCCCCATGACGTGATGCACCGCCTGGCCGAGAAGACCGGCGCGACCGCCTATGTCATGCCCGTCCCCTTCTTCGCCAACACCCCCGAGGACCGGGCCGTGTTCCTGTCCCAGCGCGGGGTGGCCGAGGTGATGGAGATGGCCGAGACCGCGCCGCTCAAGATCGTCGGCATCGGCTCGGCCCAGCCCGCCGCGTCCCTCGTCGCCGCCGGGATGGTGCGCGCCGAGGAGATCGAGGCGATCCGCGCCGAGGGCGGCGTGGGCGAGATGCTCGGCGTCTTCTACGCCGCCGACGGAACCCCGATCGAGACCGCGCTGACGGCCCGCACCGTCGCGGCCGGGCTCAGCGATCCCGGCCCCGCCCGGGTCGTCGCGCTGGCGGGCGGCGCGCAGAAGACCGACGCGATCCGCTCGGTCCTGCGCAGCGGCCGTCTCGGCGGCCTGATCACCGACGAGAGGACCGCAAAGGCCCTCGTCCAGGACTGACGACATCCACAGGGAGGAACACTGGATCTACGACAAGGAAAAGTCGCTTGTAGACGCTTACTTGCGCGGCACGGTCAGCCGCCGCGGGCTGCTGCGGGGCCTCGGGGCCATGGGCGTCACCGCCGCCGCCGCGGGAACCCTGGTCAACGCCGCCGCCACCCGGGCGCTGGCCCAGAACGGCTTCGACTGGAAGAAGCACTCGGGCAAGACCGTGAAGCTTCTGCTCAACAAGCGCCCCTATCCCGACGCGATGATCGCCAACCTGCCGAATTTCGAAGCGATGACCGGCATGAAGGTGGAATACGACGTCTTCTCCGAGGACGTGTATTTCGACAAGGTCACCGCCGCCCTGTCGTCCCGCTCGACCGAGTACGACGCCTTCATGACCGGCGCCTACATGACCTGGACCTAAGGCCCCGCGGGCTGGATCGAGGACCTGAACGAACACATCCACGACGACGCCAGGACCAACCCGGACTACAACTGGGACGACATGCTCGAGGGCGTCAAATCCTCCTGCGCCTGGAACGGGCGCCCGGGCGGCGCGCTGGGGTCGGACGACGCCAAGCAGTGGTGCATCCCGTGGGGCTATGAGCAGAACAACCTGACCTACGACGCGGGCGTGTTCAAAAAGGCCGGGCTGTCGGTGCCCAAGAACATGGACGAGCTGGTCGACACCGCCGCCGCCGCGGGCAAGGCGATGGACGGCGGCTACGGCATCGGCGTGCGCGGCTCGCGCTCCTGGGCGACGATCCATCCCGGGTTCCTGTCGGGCTACGCCAATTTCGGGCAGAAGGACCTGAACGTCTCGGGCGACGGGATGCTGTCGGCGGCGATGAACACCGACGTGTCGAAGAAATTCCACGCCCAGTGGGTGAAGATGATCCAGGACTCGGGCGCGCCCGACTGGTCGACCCACACCTGGTACCAGGTCGGCGCCGACCTCGGGGCCGGCAAGTCGGCGATGATGTTCGACGCCGACATCCTCGGCTACTTCATGAACGGGCCGGGCAACGCCATGGCCGGCGAGCTCGCCTTCGCGCCCTTCGCCGCCAACCCCGAGGCCGCGGGCCCGACCCCGAACATCTGGATCTGGTCGCTGGCGATGTCCTCCTATTCCAAGAAGAAGGACGCCGCCTGGTACTTCCTGCAATGGGCCACCGGCCCCGAGCACGCCCTGTTCGGCGCGACCCAGATGGATTTCGTCAACCCGGTGCGCAAGTCGGTCTGGGCCGATGCGGGCTTCCGCGACAAGCTCTCGAGCAGCTATCCGGGCTATGTCGACATGCATGACAGCTCCGCCCCCGGCGCGTCGATCAAGTTCACCGCCCAGCCGCTGTTCTTCGACCTGACCACCGAGTGGGCGGCGACGCTGCAGAAGATGGTGGCGAACGAGGTCCCGGTGGACGAGGGGCTCGACATGCTCGCCGAAAGCGTCGACCGCCAGCTGAAGGAAGCGGGCCTGGGCTGATCGCCCGCCCGCGCGGCCTCTCCATTTCCGATCCGACACATGCCGTCCCGGGCGCACGCGCCCCGGGACACGGGAGCCCTGTCCCATGACCGACGCGACCGCGCCCGCCCCTGACCGACGGGGGTTCCGCATCAGCCGCCGCTGGCTGCCCTATGTCCTGAGCCTTCCGGCGCTGCTCACCTGCATCGGCATCCTGGCGCCGTTCTTCACCGCGGTGGTCTACTCGCTGCAACGCTGCCGGCTGTCCCAGCCCTGGGCGCGCAAGTTCAACTGGGGCGAGAATTACCTCAACTTCCTCTCGGACCCGGCCTTCTGGAACACGCTCAAGGTCTCGATGACCTACGCGTTCTCGACCGTGGCGCTGGAGCTGCTGCTGGGCCTCGGGATCGCGCTGCTGCTGCAAAAGCGCACGCGGTTCAACAACTTCGTGTCGATCATGCTGCTGATGCCGCTGATGACGGCCCCGGCGCTGGCGGCCTTGATGTGGAAGCTGATGACCAACCCGGGCTTCGGCATCCTGTCCTATCTCGCCGGGCTGATCGGGCTCGAGGACTTCCGCTGGGCCTCGGACCCCGCCACGGCGATGCTGACCGTCGTGCTCGTGGACATCTGGGTCTACACGCCCTTCATCATGATCCTGCTGCTGGCGGGCCTGCGCTCCCTGCCCCGCCAGCCCTTCGAGGCGGCGGCGCTCGACGGGGTCCCGCGCCTCTTCGTCTTCTGGCGCATCACCCTGCCGATGCTGACGCCCTTCCTTCTGACCGCGACCCTGTTCCGGGTGATCGAGAGCATCCAGCAGTTCGACATCATCTACGCGATGACCCAGGGCGGCCCCGGCGACAAGCTGACCGTGTTCCAGGTCGAGGCGTACCTGAACTTCTTCCAGTCCACCAATGCGGGCCGCTCCGCCGCGCTGCTGATGATCCTCTGGGCCGTCACCTACGCGCTGTCCTTCATCTTCATCAAGAACTGGCTGCGGCTGCGCGAAAAAGCGCGCGGCGAAGCCTGAGGAGGGCCGAGACCATGCATTCCGTCCATCCCGTCGAGCGCATCCTGCGCGGCGCCGCCATCACCCTGGCGATCCTGTTCTTCATGTTCCCGATCTTCTGGATCGTGCTGATGAGCTTCCAGACCAACGAGACGATCCTGCGCGTGCCGCCCTCGGTCGTGTTCCAGCCGACGCTGGAGAATTACATGGCCCTGATCACCGGCAAGCTGGAGACGGCGGCAGGCACGCTGGAGATCGCCTTCATGGGCAACCTGGGCAACTCGTTGTTCCTGTCCTCGGCCGCCGTCGCCGTGGGGCTGGTGCTGGGGGTGCCCGCCGCCTACGCCTTCGGGCGGCTGAAGTTCCGCGGCTCGGAAGACATCGCCTTCACGCTGCTGTCGTTCCGCTTCGCGCCGCCGCTCCTCGTGCTGCTGCCGCTGACCATGTACTTCCAGGACATCGGGCTGGCGGACACGTATGTGGGGCTGATCTGGGTCTACCAGCTGATCGTGCTGCCGCTGATCCTGTGGATCGTGCGCGGGTATTTCGAGGACATCCCCGCGGACATCGAATACGCCTACCGCATCGCGGGCCATTCCTTCTGGGCCACCTTCCGGCGCATCGCCCTGCCGCTGGCCGGGCCCGGCATCGCCGCCGCCGCGCTCCTGGCCTTCATCTTCGCCTGGAACAACTTCGTCTTCGCGCTGGTCCTCGCCTCGGCCGACAAGCAGCCCGTCACCGTCGGCGCGCTGGCCTTCGTCACCGCCTCGGGGATCCAGTACGGCCAGGTCGCCGCGGGCATCGTGCTGTCGATCGCGCCGACCTTCGCCCTCGCCCTCTACGCCCAGCGTCACCTTGTCGAAGGGCTGTCCCTCGGCGCCGTGAAAGGCTGATCCCCATGTCCATCGACCTCATCGACGTCTCCAAGTCCTTCAAGACCGACACGGTGCTCGACCGCGTCTCCCTCTCGGTCGCGAGCGGCGAAACGCTGGTCCTGTTCGGCCCCTCGGGGGCGGGCAAGACCGTGCTGCTGCGCCTGATCGCGGGGGTGGTGGAGCCCGATTCCGGGAGCATCCGCATCGCCGGGCGCGACATGCACGAGGTGGAGCCGGAGCACCGGGGCGTCGGCATGGCGTTCCAGAACTTCGCGCTGTTCCCGCACATGGACGCGGCGGCCAACATCGCCGCCCCCCTGGAAGCCCGCCGCGCCGGGTCGGGCGCCATCAAGGGCGCCGTGGACCGGGTGGCGAAGATGCTCAAGATCGACCACGTGCTGCACCACAAGCCGAAAGAGCTCTCCAACGGCCAGAAGCAGCGCACCGCCCTGGCGCGCGCGCTGTCCGGGGAGCCCTCGGTGCTGCTGCTCGACGATCCCCTGCGCAACGTGGACGCCAAGCTGCGCTTCGAGATGCGGCTGGAGCTTCCGCGCCTGCTCAAGGACCGCGAGAGCACGGTCATCTACGTCACCCAGGACTACAAGGAGGCGATGGCCCTCGGCGACCGCATCGCGGTGCTCAGCCACGCGGGCCTGGTGCAGGTCGGAACGCCCGAGGAGATCTACCTCGCCCCCGCGAACACCGAGATCGCGCGCCTCTTCGGCGACCCGGTGATCAACCTGCTCGACGTCACCCCCGAGCGGGGCGAGCGCGGCGTGCAGGTGCGCCTCTCGGACCGGCCGCTGGCCATCGACCCGGGCTTCGCCCACGCCCTCGGCGCCCCCTGCATCCTCGGGGTGCGCCCCGAGGCGGTGCGCTTCGCCGATGCGGCCGAGCCGGGCGCGATCCCGGTCGAGGTCGAGGCCGAGATGTCGCTGAACGAGAAGACCGTGACCCTGTGCGCCACCGCGCGGCGGCGCGAGATCCTGGTCTCGCGCCCCGCCGGAACGCCGGGGCCGGACCACGGCGCCGCCCATATCGCCATCGACGCCGCCGGCGCGCTCCTGTTCGACCGCGAGAGCGGCGCGCGCATCGCCCCCGCCCCCGAGGCCGCCCGCATCGGAGAAGTCGCATGAGCCACCTGAAGCTCTCCGCCGTCGACAAGTTCTACGGGTCCGTCCACGCCGCCAGGGCCATCGATTTCGAGGTCGAGAAGGGCGAGATCATCGCGCTGCTCGGCTCCTCGGGCTGCGGCAAGACCACCACCCTGCGCATGGTCGCGGGCTTCGAGGAGGTCTCGGCCGGGACCATCTCCCTCGCGGGCCGCGAGGTCCACCGCCTGCCCCCGGTGAAACGCAACGTGGCGATGGCCTTCGAGGGATACTCCCTCTACCCCACCGTCACGGTGCGCGAGAACGTGGCCTTCGCGCTCAAGGCCGCGCGGCTTCCGGCGGAGGAGGTCGACCGGCGCGTGCGCGACGTGGCCGAGATGCTGGAGATCTCGGACATCCTCGGGCGCTACCCGACCTCGATCTCCGGCGGCCAGCAGCAGCGCGCCTCGCTCGCCCGCGCGCTGGTGCGCGACGCCGACCTGCACCTGCTGGACGAACCCATGGGCCAGCTCGAGCCGCAGCTGCGCACGCTGCTGCGCGGCCGGATCAAGCATTTCATCAAGGAGCGCGGGCTGACCGCGATCCTGGTCACCCATGACCAGACCGAGGCCAACGCGCTCGCCGACCGCATCGCGGTGATGGAGGGGGGCGTGCTGCAGCAATACGCCTCCCCGGCCGAGATCAAGGAGCGTCCCGCGAACCTCTTCACCGGCGCCTTCGTGGGCGAGCCGCCGATGAACGTGTTCCCCGCGACGGCCGAGGCCGGGGATGGCGCGATCCGCCTGAACCTCGGGGGCGGCACGGAACTGCGCTATGCCGAGGCCGACTTCGCCCCGGCGGTGCGCGAGCGGATGCTCTCCCACGGCAAGGTGGTCCTTGGCGTGCGCCCCTATGCCGTGCGCCGGGCCGAGACCGGGGCCGGGGCCGGGGCCGGGGCCGGGACGGGCGCCGTGGCGGTGGTGACCGTCAACCAGTGGCTCGGCGACCAGTCCCACGTGGCCGCCAGCTTCGCGGGCGCCTCGATGGTGTTCGTCGAACATGACCGGGCGCCGCTGGCCCCCGGCGACCGCATCGCGCTGCACCTGTCGCCCGACGACCTGCACCTGTTCGACCCCGCCACCGGCGCCGCGATCAGCCACGGGGCCCGCCCGGCATGAGCGGGCCGGGCGAAAACGGGCGCGGCGGCGCGGGGGGCGACGGGCGCAACGGGGGCGCGGGGGGGCGAGCTGCTGATCGGCCTCGACGCCGGGACCTCGGTCATCAAGGCCGTGGCCTTCGACCTCTCGGGCCGTCAGGTCGCGGCCGCCGCGGTCCCCAACCGCTACGTCACCCGCCCGGACGGCGCGGCGGTGCAGGACCAGGACGCCACCTGGGCCGACGCCGCGGACGCGCTGCGGGCGCTGTCCGGGAAGGTCGGGGGGCTGGCCGCCCGCGCCGCCGCCCTCGCCGTCACCGCGCAGGGGGACGGGACCTGGCTCGTCGGCAAGGACGACGCGCCGGTGGGCGAGGGGTGGATCTGGCTCGACAGCCGCTCCGCCCCCACCGTGCGGGCGCTGCGCGCGCAGGGCGCCGACGCGGCGCGCTACGCCGCCACCGGGACCGGCCTCAACTGCTGCCAGCAGGGCGCGCAGCTGGCGCATATGCAAAGCCGCCTGCCGCACCTGCTCGAGGGCGCCGAATGCGCCCTCCACCCCAGGGATTTCCTGTTCCTGCGCCTGACGGGGCTGCGCGTCTCGGACCCGTCCGAGACCTGCTTCACCTTCGGCGATTTCCGCACCCGCACCCATGACGAGGCGGTGATCGACGCGCTCGGCCTGCGCCCGCTGCGCCGCCTTCTGCCCGAGATCATGGACGGCGCGCGCGACACCGCGCCCCTCTCGGCCGCAGCCGCCGCCGCCACCGGGCTGCGCGCGGGCCTGCCGGTCAGCCTCGGCTATGTCGACGTCGCCTGCATGCTGCTGGGGGGCGGGATCTTCACCGGGACGGGGGCGGCGGGCTGCTCGATCATCGGCTCCACCGGGATGCATGCGCGCTGCATCGCGCCGGGCGATTTCACCCCCAACCCGGACCGCACCGGCTATGTCATGCTGCTGCCGATCGAGGGGCGCGCCGCGCAGCTGCAGTCGAACATGGCCGCCACGCTCAACATCGACCGGCTGCTCGACCTCGCCGCGGACCTGCTGGCCGATTTCGGCGCGCCGGTGGACCGCCCCGCCCTGCTGGGGCGCCTGTCGCGCTGGCTGGAGGCCGCCGAACCGGGGCGGATCCTCTACCATCCCTATATCTCCGAGGCCGGGGAGCGCGGCCCGATCGTCGAGGACGCCGCCCGCGCCTCCTTCATCGGGCTGAATTCGGGCCACCGCTTCCCCGACCTCGCCCGCGCGGCGGTCGAGGGGCTCGCCCTCGCCGCCGCCGATTGCTACGCCGCCATGGGGCCGGTCCCGGCCGAGATCCGCCTCTCGGGCGGGGCCGCGCGCTCGGACGGCTTGCGCGGCATCCTCGGGGCCGCGCTCGGCGTCCCCGTGCGCCGCTGCGAGCGGGAGGAGGCCGGGGCCGCGGGCGCCGCGATGACCGCCGCCGTCGCCATCGGCGCCTACCTGGACATGCAGGCCTGCATCGACGCCTGGGTCGCCCCGCTGCTGACCCGGCCCGAGGCGCCGGACCCGGCGCTCTCGGCCCTCTACACCGCCCTGAAACCGCATTACCTGGCCGCGCGCGACGCGCTCCCGCCCGTCTGGCGCGGGCTGGCCGCAACCCGGGGGACCCCGTGATGACCAAGCGCATCGCCGTGATCGGCGACCGATTCATGCTGCCCGAGGTGTTCGAGGACAAGCTGCGCGCGGCCTGCGGCGCGGGCGTCGAGATCCGCCGCCTGCAGCAGCCCTGGCCGGACGAGCCGATGGAGCACGGATACGCCGTGCCGGGCATGGACGGCCTCAAGGAATACATGGGCGCGGCCGAGGAGGTGACCGCCTTCATCGGCGACGCCGAGATCCTGGTCACCCACCTCGCCCCCATGTCCCGCGCCATGTTCGAGGCGCTGCCGGGGCTGGAGATGATCGCCGTCTCCCGCGGCGGGCCGGTCAATATCGACATGAAGGCCGCCGGGGAGCATGGCGTGAAGGTGGTCAACACGCCGGGGCGCAACGCCTCGGCGGTGGCCGAGTTCACCATCGGCGCGATCCTGGCCGAGACCCGCCGCATCCGCGAGGGGCACGAGGCGCTGCGCGCCGGGACCTGGCGCGGGGACCTCTACCGCGCCGACGTCACCGGGCTCGAATTGTCCGAGATGACCGTGGGCCTCGTCGGCTACGGCGCCATCGGCAGCCGCGTCGTGAAGCTGCTGCGCCCCTTCGGCTGCCGCATCCTGGTCTGCGATCCTTACGTGCAGCTCGCCCCCGAGGACGCCGCCGCGGGGGTGGAGCTGGTCGGCTTCGAGGAGGTCCTGGCGCAGTCCGACGTGCTGTCGATGCACCCGCGGGTGACGGAGGAGACGCGCGGCATGATGGACGCCGCCGCCCCCGCCGCCGACAGCCGGCCCGTCGACCTGCTGGTGATCGGCGGCGGCGTGAACGGCGCCGGGGTCGCCCGCGACGCCGCCGGCCGCGGCCTGTCGGTGGTGATGGCCGAAAAGGACGACCTGGCCGAGCACACCTCCTCGCGCTCCGGCAAGCTCGTGCATGGCGGCCTGCGCTATCTCGAATATTACGAGTTCCGCCTGGTGCGCGAGGCGCTGATCGAGCGCGAGGTGCTGCTCAACGCCGCCCCGCACATCATCTGGCCGATGCGCTTCGTGCTGCCGCACTCGCCCGGCGACCGGCCCGCCTGGCTGGTGCGGCTGGGGCTGTTCCTCTACGACCACCTCGGGGGGCGGAAGAAGCTGCCGGGGACCCGCAGCCTCGACCTGCGCCGCGACCCGGAAGGGGCGCCGATCAAGGACGCCTACACCAGGGGGTTCGAATATTCCGACTGCTGGGTCGACGACGCCCGACTGGTCGCCCTCTGCGCGCTGGATGCTGCCGAGAAGGGGGCCGAGATCCTGACCCGCACCGCCGTCGCCTCGCTGCGCCGCGAGGGCGGGCTGTGGCGCGCCACCCTGGCCGGCCCGGGCGGCGAAACGCGCGAGGTGACCGCCCGCGCCGCCGTCAACTGCGCAGGCCCCTGGGTCAATGACGTGATCGGGCGCGTGGCGGGCGGCAATTCCGCCCGCAACGTGCGGCTGGTCAAGGGCAGCCACATCGTCACGCCCAAGTTCTGGGACGGGCCGCAGGCCTATCTCGTGCAGAACCACGACCGGCGGGTGATCTTCATCAACCCCTATGAAGGCGACAAGACCCTGATCGGCGCCACCGACATCGCCCATGACGGCGCCCCCGGCGAGGTGGAGATCGACGCGGCCGAGATCGACTACCTGATCGCCGCCGTGAACCGCTATTTCAAGCAGCAGCTGCGGCGCGAGGACGTGCTGCACAGCTTCTCGGGGGTCCGCCCGCTCTATGATGACGGGCATGGCAACCCCTCGGCGGTCACACGGGACTACGTGCTGGACATGGACGACGCGGGGGGGCGCCGCTGCTCAACGTGTTCGGCGGCAAGATCACCACCTTCCGCAAGCTGGCCGAGGCGGCGATGGACCGGCTCGCGCCCCATTTCCCCGGCCTGAAGCCCGCCTGGACCGCTTCCGCCCCCCTGCCCGGCGGCGACATCCCGGGCGCCGATTTCCCCGCCTTCCTGCAAAGCTTGCAGGAGGCGCATCCCTGGGCGCCGCGCGCGCTGCTGCGCCACTACGCCCGCCTCTACGGCGCCCGCGCGGCGCAGGTGATCGGGGACGCGGGCTCGGTCGAGGATCTCGGGCCCCATTTCGGCGGGCTCCTCTACGCCGCCGAGGCGCGCCACCTGCGCGCCCGCGAATGGGCGCGGACCCCCGAGGACGTGCTGGTGCGCCGCACCAAGCACGGGCTGCACCTGGACGAGGCCGAGAAGGCCGCCTTCGCCGACTGGTGGCAGGGCGCGCTGGAGTTCACCGCATGAGCACCGCCGACACGCCCGCCGCCGCCCCCGGCGGCCCCGCCCCCGCCCGGCCCGCCGATTTCCCCGCCCTCGTCGCGCGCTCCGCCGCCCTCGGGCGCGACCCGCTGCTGGTGCAGGCCGCGGGGGGCAACACCTCGGTCAAGGATGGCGGGACCATGTGGATCAAGGCCAGCGGCACGCGGCTGGCCGAGGCGGAGGCGCGCGACATCTTCGTCCCCGTGGACGCCGCCGCCATCACCCGCGCCCTCGCCGCCGACCCCGAGGCCGCCGACCGCACCCAGGACTTCCTGCTGGCCGGGGGCGGGCTGCGCCCGTCGATCGAGACCTCGCTCCACGCCGCCCTGCCGCAGCGGGTGGTGCTGCATGTCCACTGCGTCAACACCATCGCCTTCGCCATCCGCGAAGACGCCGAGGCGGCGCTGGCCGAACGGCTCGCGGGCCTCGACTGGCGCTTCCCGCCCTATATCAAGCCGGGCGCGCGCCTCGCCGGCGCGGTGCTGGACGCGAGGGGCCCGGGCGCCGCGGTCGCCGTGCTCGGCAATCACGGGCTGCTCGCGGCCGGGGACAGCGTGGAGGAGGCCGAGGCGCGGCTGCGCGAGGTCTCGGCCCGCCTCGCCCCCGCGGCCCCGGCGGCGCCCCTCGCGCCCGACCTGCCCGCGCTGGCGGCGGCGGCGGGGGGCGGCTACGCCCCGGCGGGCGCGGCGGATCCGCTGCACACGCTGGCGCTCGACCCGCGCCTGCTGGCGGCGGCGACGGCCGGGAGCCTCTACCCCGATCACGTGATCTTCTGCGGCCCCGGCGCCGAGGCGCTGCGCCCCGGCCAGACCGCCGCCGGGGCCGCCGCCCGCCGCGCCGCCGCGGGCGCGCCGCCGCCGCCCTTCCTGCTGGTCCCCGGCGCGGGCGCGCTGCTGCGCGAGGGCGCCTCCGAGGGCGCGCTGATCCTTGCGCGCTGCCTGTGGGACGTGCTCTCGCGCCTCGCGCCCGGCGCCGCCATCCGCACCCTGACCCCCGCCCAGGACGCCGAGCTGCTCGACTGGGACGCCGAGAAATACCGCAAGGCCCTCAATGCCGACTGACGCAGATCCCGCCGCCGCGCCCGCCGCCGCGCCCGACCTGTTCCTCGGGCTCGACCTCGGGACCTCGGGCGCCCGCGCCGCCGCCATCGACGCGCGGGGCCGCGTGATCGCCGAGACCCGCGCCGCCATGGCCGATCACGGCGCCCGCCGCGCCGATTCCGCCGCCTGGAAGGGGGCCGCGCAGGCCGCCCTGCGCGCCGTCGCGGCGCAGGTCGACCCGGCCCGCATCAGGGGCGTGTCGGTGGACGGCACCTCGGGCGCCGTGCTGGCGCTGGACGCCGCGGGCGATCCGCTCGGCGACGGGCGGATGTATGACGAGCGGGCCGCGGACGCCGCCGCCGTCGCCCGCATCGCCGCCCTCGCCCCCGCGACCTCGGCGGCCCATGGCGCGACGAGCCCGCTGGCCCGCGCCATCGACCTCGCCGCCCGGCACGCCCCGGCGATGATCGCGCACCAGGCGGACTGGATCGCCTCGCTCCTCACCGGGCGGGTGGTCAGCGATGAAAGCAACGCGCTCAAGACCGGCTACGACCCCGTGGCCGGGGCCTGGCCGGACTGGATCGACGCGGCGGGCCTGCCGCGCGCCCTGCTGCCCGAAGCGATCCCCTCGGGCGCGGTCTCGGGCGCCGTCTCCGCGGCGGGGGCGGCCTGGTCGGGCCTCCTTGAAGGCACGCCGGTGGTGGCCGGGGCCACCGACGGCTGCGCCTCGTTCCTCGCCACCGGGGCCGCGGCGCCGGGCGACGGGGTCACGGCGCTCGGCACCACGCTGGTGCTCAAGATCCTGTCGGACCGGCCGATCTTCGCCCCTGAATACGGCATCTATTCCCACCGCGTCCTCGGGATGTGGCTCGCGGGCGGGGCGTCCAATTCCGGCGGCGGCGCGCTGCTGGCGCATTTCGACGCCGAGGCGCTCGCCGCCCTCTCGGCCGCCATCGACCCCGAGACGGACAGCGGCCTCGACTATCACCCCCTCGCGCGCCCGGGCGAGCGGTTCCCGATCAACGACCCCGCCCTCGCCCCGCGGCTGGACCCGCGCCCGCAAGGCGGCGCGGCGTTCCTGCACGGGCTGCTGGACGGGATCGCGGGGATCGAGGCGCTCGGCTACCGGCGGCTGGCCGAGCTCGGGGCCCCGCCGCTGCGCGCGGTGCGCACGGTGGGGGGCGGGGCGCGCAACGCCGCCTGGACCCGGATCCGGGAGCGGCGCCTCGGGGTTCCCATGGAACCGGCCCGCGCGGTCGAGGCCGCGGTCGGCGCCGCCAGGCGCGCCCGCGCCGGGGTGACGGGCAAGGCCGCGGGCGAAGCCGTGGGCGGGGCCGCGGGCGGGGCCGGGCGCGGGGGCCGCGCATGACCGAGATCCTGCCCGGCCTCGCGGCCCTGCATGGCCGCTTCGACGCCTTCCTGGTGGACCAGTTCGGGGTGCTGCTCGACGGGACCGGCGCCTACCCTTCGGCGCCCGCCGCCCTCGCCGCCCTCGCCGCCACCGGGGCGCGGGTGCTGCTGCTGTCGAACTCCGGCCGCCGGGCGCAGCCCAATATCGACCGGCTGCTGTCCTTCGGCTTCGGGCGCGGCAGCTTCGAGACGGTGCTCTCCTCGGGCGAGGCGGCGCACGGGATGCTGCGCGCCCGCATCGGCGGCGCGCTGCGCCCCGGGGCGCGGGTGCTGGTCGTCTCGCGCGTCGGCGACGGGTCCGAGACCGAGGGCCTGGACCTGGTTCCGACCGACGACCCGGATGCGGCCGAGCTGGTGCTGATCTCGGGCAGCCGCGGGGACGAGCTGGGCCTCGACGCCTATGCCGACCTGCTGCGCGGCCCCGCTTCGCGCGGGGTTCCCTGCCTGTGCACCAATCCCGACATGGTGATGCTGACCCCGGCGGGGCGCAGCTTCGGCCCCGCCCGCATCGCGCAGCTCTACGAGGGGTTCGGCGGCGCGGTGGAGATGATCGGCAAGCCGCACCGCCCGGTCTACGAGATCGCGCACCGAATGCTGGGCGCCCCGGACCCGGCGCGGGTGCTGTGCATCGGCGACAGCCCGGCGCATGACCTGAAGGGGGCCGCGACCCTCGGGTTCCGCGGCGCGCTGGTGCGCACCGGGATCCATGACGGGATCGACGACGCCGCGCGCCTCGCGCTCTGCGCCGCCGAGGGGGTGCGCCCGGACTTCATCCTGCCCCGCTTCGCCGACGGCTGAGGCCGGGGCGGCGGGCGGACGGGGCGCGGGCGGCTGGCGTCAGCCGTACCAGGAATGCGGGTCCAGCGCCTCGGCCAGCAGCGACAGCGCGGCGTGGACGCCCGCGCGGCTGGCGTCGCCGCCCAGGCAGATGCGCAGGGCTTCCTGCGGCGCGCCCTCCACCGTGAAGGCGTCGGCGGGCATCACCCCGATCCCGGTCGCGGCCAGCAGCCCCGCCGCCTGCGCCCGGCCCCGGCCCGGCGGCAGCCGCAGCCAGATGTTGAACGCGTTCGGGTCAGCGTCGAAATCCGCGCCCTGCAGCAGCTCGGCGGCGATCTTCTGGCGCGCCGCGGTCTCGGCGCGGATGAAGCGGCGGATCGCGTCCGCCGTGCCGTCCTGGATCCAGCGCGTCGCCAGCGCCATGCACAGCGGCGAGGGCATGACGTTGGTGGTCTTCAGGCAGCGCGCCAGCTTGCGCGCCGCCCGCGGGTCCGGCGCCACGGTATAGGCCAGCCGCAGCCCCGCCCCGATGCATTTCGCCAGCCCGCCCACGTGCCAGACCCGCCCCGGCGCCATGGTCGCCAGCGCGGGGGGCGCGTGCTGGGGGATGAAGCCATAGGCGTCGTCCTCGATCAGCGGCAGGTCCAGCTCCTCCAGCGCCGCGGCGATCTCCAGCCGCCGCGCCTCGGGGATGGTCCGCGTCGTCGGGTTGTTCAGCGTCGGGTTCAGGTAGAGCGCCCTGGCCCCGTGCGCGCGCGCCGCTTCGCGCAGCGCGTCGGGCAGGATGCCGTCGGCGTCGCCCTCGATCCCCACCAGCCGCAGCCCCAGCCGCGCGGCGATGCCGCGGATGCCCGCATAGGTCACCGCCTCGCACAGGATCACGTCGCCGGGTTTCGCCAGCTGCATCAGGATCGCGAAGATCGTCGGGTGCGCGCCCGGGGTGATGGCGACGCGCTCCAGGCTCGGGGCCATGCCGCGCATCGACAGCCAGGAGGACGCGGCCTCCTTGTCCACCACGCCCCCGGTGGCGGACTGGTAGCGCAGCAGCCCCACCAGGTCGCGGCTGACCGCCGCCAACCCGCCCTGCATCCGCGCCAGCAGCTCGGGGTCCTGCGGCTCGGGCGGCAGGTTCATGGTCAGGTCCCGGTCCTGGACGCGGCGCGGGTCCGCCGGGGCCTCGGGCGCCTTTCGCGCCGCCACGAAGGTGCCGCGGCCCACATGCGCCTCGACCAGCCCGCGCGCCCGCGCCTCGGCATAGCCGCGGGAGACGGTGGTGAAGTCCACCCCGATCCGCTCCGCCAGCCGCCGCTGGGGGGGCAGCCGGTCGCCGGGCCGCAGCCGCCCCGTCTCCACGTCCCGGGCGATGGCGTCGGCGAGCGCGAGGTAACGCGGCGCGCCGTCCTCGGCGGGGCCAGGGGTCCAGGTCATGCGCGCGTCTCTCGTCTCTCGGCCGGGTCGGGCGGTGGGGTCGGGACCGTATCGTTACCCCGCCCCGCCGGGAAATTGAAGCGCGATTGACTGCATTTTCCGCCGATTCAATTCCACAGAGTCGTTTCGTGCTTCAACGGCCTGCCCTTTTGCGGTGCAGCGCGGCGCTTTTGCGGGCGAAACGCCGCCCAACCCCCGGTTTTTTGTCTGGATTTTTGTATGCATCAATTGATGCGGTCAATTTCCCCGGCCCATCCTGCTGTCACAGGGGCCGGACGCGCCGTCCGCCCCGCCCCGGACAGCAAGAGGACCGACATGCCCGAGATCACCATCCCCAAGCACAAGGACGGCGACGTCTTCGTCGACTACGAGGAGAAAGTCTTCGAGGACGTCAAGGCCGAGCCGGGCGAGAAAGCCCTCGTGACCTTCCACACCGTCGCCTTCGAAGGCTCCATCGGCCTCGTCAACATCCTGAACGCGATTCGCCTCAATCGCAAAGGCTACGAGACCTCGATCCTGCTTTACGGCCCGGGCGTGACCCTCGGGATCCAGCGCGGCTTCCCCACCCTCGGCGACGAGGCGTTCCCCGGCCACCAGAACTTCGCCGTGAACCTCAAGAAGTTCATGGGCGAGGGCGGCAAGGTCTTCGCCTGCCGCTTCGCGCTCCAGGCCCTCTACGGCCATGGCGAGCCGTCGCTGCTGCCCGGCATCACCCCGATCGCCCCGCAGGACGTCCTCGATTGCATCCTTCTGCACAAGAAGGCGAACGCGGTCATCCTCGACACCTGGACCGTCTGACCCTGCCGACGACGCGCAGATTGAATGCAGACAATCCGGCCCCGCCCCCCCCGGGGCCGGACCCCAAGCGCCCCTCCCCCCGGCCCGCCAAGGAGAGCCCCCATGACCGACAGCACGGTCCGCGTCGCCGCGGTCCAGATCGCCCCCGAGCTGACCAGCCGCGCCGGCACCATGGCCCGGGTGCTGAACGCGATGGAGGAGGCCGCCGCGAAGGGCGCCGAGCTCGTGGTCTTCCCCGAGACCTTCATCCCCGCCTATCCCTATTTCAGCTTCGTCCTCCCCCCCGTCCGCCAGGGCGCCCCGCACATGGACCTGATGGACGAGGCGGTCGCCGTCCCGTCCCCGGAAACCGACGCGCTCTCCGACGCCTGCCGCCGCCTCAATCTCTGCGCCTGCATCGGCATCAACGAACGCGACGGCGGCTCGCTCTACAACGCCCAGCTCATCTTCGACGCCGACGGAACCCTCCTCCTCAAGCGCCGCAAGATCACCCCCACCTATCATGAGCGCATGGTCTGGGGTCAGGGCGACGGCGCCGGCCTTCGCACCGTGCCAAGCGCCGTCGGCCGCATCGGCGCGCTGGCCTGCTGGGAGCATTACAACCCCCTCGCCCGCTACGCCCTGATGACCCAGGGCGAACAGATCCACTGCGCCCAGTTCCCGGGGAGCCTCGTCGGCCCGATCTTCGCCGAGCAGATCGAGGTCACCATGCGCCACCACGCCCTCGAATCCGGCTGCTTCGTGGTCAACGCCACCGGCTGGCTGACCGAAGAGCAGATCGCCTCGGTCACCGAGGACCCCGCCCTCCAGCCCGGCCTGCGCGGCGGCTGCATGACCTGCATCATCTCGCCCGAGGGCCGCCACGTCGTCCCGCCGCTGACCGAGGGCGAGGGGATCCTTATCGCCGATCTCGACATGCGCCTGATCCAGAAGCGCAAGCGGATGATGGACAGCGTGGGCCACTACGCGCGGCCCGAGATCCTCTCCCTCCTCCACGACGCCTCCCCCGCGAAGACCCGCCACGAAACCCGCCACGAGATCCACAAGGAGGCGCAGGCATGACCGTCCACACCCTGATCACCGACCTTCAGACCCGCGGCATGCGCCTCGTCGATCCGCGCGCGGGGGCCGAGAGCCGCCGCGGCGGCGCCGGCCCCTCGGACCACAAGGCGGTCACCATCGACGGGATGACCGTCATGGTCCCCGTCCACACCGCCCCCGCCTTCGACAGCCCCTACCTGGTCGAGGCCCCCGACGAAAAGGGCCGCGCCCGCATCCTCAAGGACGGCGCCCCGCTGGCCGAGGCCGCCTTCCCCGCCAAACCCCGCTTCACCGACCTGTCGACCGCCGACGGCATCCCCTACGGCCATATCGCGCAGCTCCATTCGCGCGACGTGCTCGCCACCACCGTGCTGCAGACCTGCATCCGGTATGAGAGCCGCAAGAAGACCTGCAAGTTCTGCTCCATCGGCCAGTCCCTCGCCGCCGGGCGCACCATCGCCCGCAAGACCCCCGCGCAGCTCGCCGAGGTCGCGAAAGCGGCGGTGGAGCTCGACGGCGTCAAGCACATGGTCATGACCACCGGCACCCCGAAAGGCCCCGACCGCGGCGCCGCCGTGCTGGCGGAAAGCGCCGCCGCGGTGAAGGCCGCCGTCGACCTGCCGATCCAGGTGCAGTGCGAGCCCCCCGAGGACGATTCCTGGCTGCGGCGGATGCACGAGGCCGGGGCCGACAGCCTCGGGATGCACCTTGAAGCCGTCACGCCCGAGGTTCGCGCCGAGATCATGCCCGGCAAGGCCTCCGTCCCCCTCTCGAAATACTGGGACAGCTTCGAAGCGGCGGTGGAGGTCTTCGGCCGCGGCCAGGTCTCCACCTACATCCTCGCCGGGCTGGGCGACACGGAAGAGGCCATCCTGCGCACCGCCGAGCGCCTCTGCGCCATCGGCGTCTACCCCTTCGTCGTCCCCTTCGTCCCCATCTCCGGCACCCCGCTGGAATCCCGCCCCGCCCCGCGCCCCGAATTCATGGCCCGCATCCTCGCCCCCCTTGCGCAGATGATCCTCGCCTCCGGGATGCGCGCGACCGAGATCAAGGCCGGCTGCGGGCGCTGCGGCGCCTGCTCGGCCCTCTCGGCCTATGAAAAGCTGGGGATCCGGCCATGATCGTCGAGGATCCCCACGCCTTCATCTGCCCCGGCTACATCATCCGCGCCGCCAGCGCGGGGTGGGAGCATGGCGGCGCCGCCTCCCTCCGCCACCGGGTCTTCGTCGAGGAGCAGGGCCTTTTCGCCCCCCATGACCGCGACGCCATCGACCAGCGCGCCATCACCCTCGTCGCCCTCTCCACCATCGCCTCCGAGGCGGACGAGGTCGTCGGAACCGTCCGCCTGCACGCGGCGCGGCGGGGCGCGTGGTGGGGCTCCCGCCTCGCCGTCGCGCCGGGCTGCCGCCGGGTGGGGCCGCTGGGGACCGAGCTGATCCGCCTCGCGGTCGGCACGGCGATGGCCCGGGGCTGCGGGACGTTCCTGGCGCATGTGCAGGCCCGCAACATCCCCCTCTTCCGCCGCATCGGCTGGGAGGTGGAGGAAGAGGTCTCCCTCCACGGCGCCCCCCATGCGCGGATGCGCGCCCTCCTGCCCCGCTTCACCCCGGTCGAGGATCCCTGCGCCGGGCGCCTCGCTCTCGCCCGCCGCAGGCGCGCGTCATGACCGCCGTCGCCATGACCGGCTCGGCCCCCACGCCCGCCGCCGACCTCCCCGCCCTCGTCGCCCGCCTGCGCGCCCACCCGTCGATCCGCTCCAAGCTCTGCATCGCGGACGCCGCCCGCGCGCTCGGCCTCACCCCCGCCTCCCCCGGCGCGCCCGGGGACGACGCGGCGCTGATCCCCGCCGCCCATGGCTGGGACCTGCTGGCGGGCGAGGGCTTCATTCCCGCCTTCGTCGCCGACGACCCCTGGTTCGCGGGCTGGTGCGGGGTGATGGTCAACCTCTCGGACATCGCCGCCATGGGCGGCCGCGCCGTCGCCCTCGTGGACCAGGTCTGGGCCCCGGGGGCCGAGGCCGCCGCCCCGCTCCTGCGCGGTCTGCGCGACGCGTCCGAGGCCTATGGCGTGCCGCTGGTCGGCGGCCACACCAACCTTTCCGCCGCCGAGCCCGGCCTCGCCGTCTCGGTCATGGGCCGCGCCGCCGCCCCCATCCGCGGCGACGCGGCAAAGCCCGGAGAGGCGCTCATCGCCCTCGCCGACCACCGCGGCGGGTTCCGCAATTTCGACAACTGGTGCGCCGCGCTCGACGCCCCCCATGCCCGCCTGCGCGGAGATCTGGACCTCCTCCCCCAGCTCTCCGAAGCCGGCCTCACCCGCGCGGGCAAGGATGTCAGCCAGGGCGGCCTCGTCGGCACCGCGCTGATGCTGGCCGAGGCGTCGGGGGTCGGCCTGTCCATCGACCTGTCGGCGGTGCGCCCGCCGGAAGGCGTGCCGCTGGAACGCTGGCTGCGCGCCTTCCCCTCCTTCGGCTTCCTGCTCACCGCCGCCCCCGCCGACGCGCCCGAAATCCTCTCCCGCGCCCGGGCCCGGGGCCTCGCCGCCGACGTGATCGGCGCCGTCACGCCGGGGGCCGAGCTGCGCCTCCTCCACGGCCCCGCCTCCGCCCTGTTCTGGAACCACGCGGCCGAGCCCTATCTCGGCCTCGCCCGCCCGGAGGGTCTCCATGACTGACACCGCCCATGCCTGAAACCATCGTCACCTTCCGCTGGCCCGACGGGACGGAGGAGCCCTGCTACTCCCCCTCCTCCGTCATCGCCGAGATGTTCGCCCCCGGCGCCGCCTACCCGCTCTCCGACTTCCTCGCCCGCGCCCGCATCGGGCTCGAGCGCGCCTCGGGCCGGGTCGAGCGCAAATACGGCTTCCGCTGCAGCCGCGCCATGGCGTCGCTCGACCGGATCGAGGCCCGCGCCGCCGCCTGCCCCGAGGACGCGCGCATCCTCTGCGTCTCCATCCAATGAAAGGCCCCGCCATGAAGGACTTCGCCCCCACCCCCCGCCAGGAAACCGAGGTCGTCATCGTCGGCGGCGGCCAGGCCGGGCTCTCGGCCTCCGCGGAACTGCTCGCCCGCGGCATTCCCCACGTGGTGCTGGAAAAGGACGTCGCGTTCCGGTCGTGGAAGCGCGACCGCTGGGACAGCTTCTGCCTCGTCACCCCCAACTGGCAGTGCCGCCTGCCCGGCCATCCCTATGACGGCGACGACCCGGACGGTTTCATGCTGAAAGACGAAATCACCGACTATCTCGACCGTTTCCGCGCCCGCCACGACTTCCCCCTGCACGAGGGGGTGACCGTCACCCGCGTCGCCCGGGACGGCGCCGCCTGGAAGGTCGAGACCGACCGCGGCGACTGGATCGCGGGCCAGGTGGTCATCGCCACCGGCGGCTATGACGAGCCGATCACGCCCCCCTATGCCCGCGCGCTGGACCCGTCCATCACCCAGATGCACAGCCGCGACTACCGCCGCCCGTCGCAGCTGCCCGAGGGCGCGACGCTCATCGTCGGCACCGGCCAGTCCGGCGTGCAGCTGATGGAGGACCTCGTGCGCGACGGCCGCCAGGTGCATCTCGCCGTCGGCCCCGCCCCGCGCTCCCCGCGCAAGTACCGGGGCCGCGACGCCACCGACTGGCTCCACGACATGGGCCATTACGCCATGACCATCCGCGAGCACCCGGACCCCGAGGCCGCCGTCCACAAGACCAACCACTACATGTCCGGCCGCGACGGCGGGAAGGAGATCGACCTGCGCCGCTGGCATCTGGACCACGGCGTCGAGCTCTGGGGCTCGCTCACCGGCATGGACGGAACCGCGCTTTCCTTCGCGCCCGATCTGGCGAAGAACCTCGACGATGCAGACGCCAGTTACCTCGGCATCCGCGAGGCCATCGACGGCTGGATCGCCGCGCAGGGCATCGACGCGCCCGAGGAGCCGCCCTTCGAAAAGCTCTGGGCCCCGGCGCAGGAGCGCATCGCGGCCGACGCCGCCGCGCTCGGCATCACCTCGGTCCTCTGGTGCATCGGCTTCCGCCCCGATTACGCGTGGATCGAGGCGGACGTCTTCGACGCCAAGGGCCGCCCGGTCTATGACCGCGGCGTCACCGCGGCGCCGGGGCTGCATTTCCTCGGCCTCGGCTGGCTGAACACCTGGGGCTCGGGCCGGTTCCTCGGCATCGCCGAGGACGCCGCCTTCCTCGCCGACCGCATCGCCGAGCGGGCGGCCCGCGCCCCCGCCCGCACGGGAACCGGGGCATGAGCGCCCCCGGGGACCTGCGCGCGGCGGGGATGCTGGGGCGGATGACCCTCGGGATGCCGCACCTGTCGCCCTCGGGGCTGGCCGAGGACTGGGTCCTGCGCGAGGGCGGCGACCGCCACTGGGCGATGCTGTCGCGCGCCATGGGCCGGGCCGAGGGCGCGTTCGAGGACGCGCAGGGCCGGCCGCTCTACGCCGCCTTCTGCGCGACCGAGCTGGCGATGGACCCGCGGGACGGGCTCGGGGCCGCGCTGCTGGGGGCCGAGCTGTCGCTGCGCTCGACCCTCGGGCGGGTCTCGGCCGGGCGGATCGGGTCCGAGCATGTCCTCTCGGCGCGGGGACGCGCCGTCGCGCGGCTGCGCATGATCTCGGCCTTCGTGGCCCATGACCCGCGGGCGGGGCGGCTGGCCGCGCGCCCCCCGGCCGCCGCGATCGCGCCGCCGCCCGCCGGTCCGGGGCTGATGGCGCTCGGGGCGGCGGCGGGGCGGGAGGCGCGGCGCCTGCGCGCGGCCCCGCCGCCCGTCCCGCAGGCGGTGCTGCACCCCTGCCCCGAGCGGGATTTCAACGCGGTCGGGCTGCTGTATTTCCCGGCCTATTCGGCGCTGGCCGCCGCGGCGCTGCGGCGCGGCGCGGGCCGGGGCGCCGGGCCGTTCGCCCGGGTGCGGGCGCGCCGCGTGGTCTACCTGGGCAACCCCGCCGCCGGCGCGGCCGTGCGGGCCGCGAGCGCGGCGTCGGGCCGCCGGGCGCGCACCGTCCTGCACGCGCCCTGCGGCGCGCCGCTGGCGGCGGCGACCACGCTGGCGACCGCCCCGGCGCCGGGGGGCTGAGGCCCCCGGCGCAGCGGCCCGTCCGGCGCCGCCCTCAGGCCGCGCGCCCCGCCCCGTCCAGCGGCGTCGCCGCGCAGAACCCCCCGGCGCTGTAGACCAGCGAGCCGGGCGTCTCCTCGACCGTCAGCCGCGCGACATGGCCGATCAGGATCGCGTGGGTGGCGTGCTCGACCACCTCCTCCAGCACGCAGTCGAAGGCCGCGAGCGCGCCCGAGAGCATCGGCGCCCCGGCCTCTCCCGCCGCGTCCGGCCCCTCGATCCAGGCCCCCTCGTCGAACTTCTCGGCCCCGAACCGGCCCGCGCGGCCCGCGAACAGCGCCGCAAGCTCCACCTGCGCCTCGGTCAGGTAGTTGACGCTGAACCGGCCCGCGGCGCGGATCGTCTCCAGCGCCGGGCCGGCGCGGTTCACGCAGACCAGCAGCGACGGCGGCGCGTCCGACAGCGAGCAGACGGCGGTGGCCGTCAGGCCCGCGCGGCGCGCGCCGTCCCGGGCCGCGATCACCGCGACCGCGTTGGCGGGGCGGCGCATCGCCTCGCGGAACATCAGCCCGGGATCGGCCGCCGCGGGCGTGGTCGGATCGGGGTCGGGGGAGGCGCGCATGGGGTCTGCTCCCGCGAGGGGGGGGAAGGGACGGGTCAGTCGGAAAAGCCCGAGAGCCAGCGGTGGATCGCCTCGTGATGCGCGCGCATCGCGGCCTCGGCCTCGGCCGGGCTGCGCCGCTGGATGGCCGAGAGGATCGCGTCGTGGCGCCGCCAGCCGGTCTCCTCGGTGAAGGCCGGAAGCTGCATGCGAAAGCCGCCGTCGCGGGTGAAGCCGGTGACGGCGTCGACCAGCCAGGCGAAGAGCGAATTGCCGCTCGCCTCGGCCACCGCGCGGTGAAAGGCGATGTCGCCCTCGAGGTCGAACCGCGCCGGGTCGGCGGCGGCGTGGATGCGGGCGATGGCGGCGAGCTGGTCGGGCGTGGCCCGCAGCGCCGCCATCCGGGCGATCGCCGGCTCCAGCGTCAGCCGCAGCTCCCACAGCTCGGGCGGAGAGGTGTCGCGCAGCACCGCGGCGGGCGCCGAGGGGGCCCGGCCGGGGCGCGGGCGCGGGCGCGCCCGGCGGGGGCCTCGCCCGCCGCGCGCAGGGCGCGCAGGGCGACGCGCAGCTGGTAGCGGTTGACCCCGAGGCGTTCGGACAGGCGGCGTTCGGGCGGCAGCGCGCCCTCGCGGGTCAGGATGCGGCGCAGCTCGGTCTCGAGCGCCGCCCGGGCGCCGGGGGTCGTGGTCATCGCTCTCTGCGCTCCTGCACATGCCGCCGACGGGGGGCGGCGGGGGGTCGGGACTCAGCCAACCACGGCGCGGATGGTTCATCAACCCTTTTCAACCAAACCGGTGGGAATCAGCGATTCGGACCAGCATTTGGGTGGCGCCGGTCGGGCGCACTGATTTCGATAAAATCGCGTGCAGATGCGGAAAGCTTTCTTCTAACCATTGTTTTTAAACGATTAATCATCGATTCAGGCCGCGGAACGCCCGGTTTCCGAGCCTAGTAACCAGGCGCCCTTGGTTTGAAAGATCGCGCCTTGGGCAAAAAATTTGACTCCACCGGGTCATTTTGGTTGATAGATCTGCCAGCCATGGGTGAGCGTTTGGTTGCAACCCGGCGGTCCCCCCACGAGCCGCCCCTCCCCCCGCTGACAAGGAACCGACCATGGATGGCTCCCTCCCCACCCCCGCCGACGCCAAGACGTCCAACCTGCGCACCGGCGCCCAGTTCAAGGAAGGGCTGAAGGACGGCCGCCAGGTCCGGGTCACGGGCAAGAAGCTCGACACCGTGTTCGACGAACCCGGCCTCGCCGCGGGGATCGAGCTGATCGCCTCGATGTTCGACGACGCCTTCACCCCGGAATACGAGGACGCGACCACCTGCATCGACCCGAAGACCGGGCTGCGCTCCTCGCGCGCCTGGATGGAGACGCGGACGGTCGAGGACGTCAAGGGCCGCCGCAAGATGATGGAATACACCGCCGAGAAGACGGCGGGCGTGTTCGGCCGGCCGCCGGATCTCGGGCCGACCATCGTCATGGGCATCGGCGCGCAGGCGCCCCTGTTCAAGGACGTGAAGTCGGCCTTCGACGACTGCCGGCCCGATTTCTACGAGAACATCCTCGGCTTCATCGAGGAAGGCCGCGCCAGGCAGCTCACGGCCGCCGAATCCCTCACCGGCCCGCAGAACGACCGCTCCTCGCCCATGGCGCAGGCGGCCTCGCTGCTGAAGGTCGTGAAGACCACCAGGGACGGCGTCTACATCTCGGGCGCCAAGTCCGTCGCTTCCGTCGCCGCCCAGGCGGACGAGATCATCTTCACCAATCTCGGCTAACCGGGCGCCCCGCCCGAGGCCTGCATCTGGGGCTCGGTCCCCATCGCCTCCGACGGCATCAAGCTGGTCAGCCGCGAGATGCTGTCCGAACCCCATGCCGACCCGTTCGACCACCCGCTCAACCACAAGGGCGAAGAGGCCGACCAGCTCGTCATCCATGACAACGTCTTCGTCCCGAAACACCGCATCTTCAACCTCGGCGACGCCGACGTGCTCGGCCTCTCGGGCAAGGCGACGCTCTGGGCCCACTGGCACATCCTCACCCGCCTGATGGTGAAATCCGAGATCTACGTGGGCTGCGCCGAGATGGTGACCCGGATCCTCGGCGCCGACGGCATCCCCGCCGTGAAGGGGATGCTGGGCGAGATCGTCGAGTTCAACCGCGCCCTGAAAGCCTTCCTCGTGGCCGCCGAGGCGAACCCGCAGGAGATGCCCTCGGGCGTGCTCGGCCCGGACGTCTCGATGATCACCGCCGGGCGCCTCTACGGCGTCTCGCGCTACCCGAACGTCATCCACACCCTGCAGGACATGCGCGGCCAGGGCCTGGTGATGCGCTTCGGCAAGGCCTCCTTCGAGAACCCCGACATCAAGCACCACCTCGAGGAGCTGCTGCCCGGGCGCGGCTGCACGGGCATGGAGAAGGAGCAGCTGATGAACTTCATCTGGGACCTCACCACCTCGGGCCTCGCGGGCCGCGTCGCCCTGTTCGAGAACGTGAACGCGACCCCCGCCCCCCGCCTGCGCGAGCGCCTGTTCACCGAATTCGACCGCTCCGGCATGGTCGAGCGCGCCAAGCGCGTCGCGGGCATGTGAGGCCCGGCATGCAGTACAGCCAGCATGAAATGGTGCAGGTCTTCCGCGAACAGCTGGAGCTCTGCGCCCTGAAACAGGGGGAGACCTTCGCGGTCCTCTCCGAAGGCTCGATCCGGCGCGACTATGCCGAGGCCTTCCTGCTCGCCGCCCGGGATCTCGGCGTCGAGGGCTACCAGGTGAACGTGCCCCCCCGCCCCTTCCGCGACAACCGCCCCCTGACGGGGCGGACCGCGATCGCCGGCAACCGCGCCGCGATCGAGGCGCTGAAGAAGGCCGACCTGCTGGTCGACGTCATGGGGATGCTGTTCAGCCATGAACAGGACGAGATCTGCGCGACCGGGACCCGCATCCTCTTCGTGCGCGAACCCTTCGACATCCTCGCCCGCAACTTCCCCACGACCGAGCTGCGCCGCCGGGTCGAGCACGGCGAAAGCCTGCTCGGCCAGGCCCGCAAGCTGCGGATCTTCTCGGAGGCGGGCGCCGACTGCACCTTCGAGATGGGCGGCTACCGGGCGATGACCCAGTACGGCTACACCGACAAGCCGGGCCGCTGGGACCACATGGGCGCCGGCCAGGTCCTCTCCCAGGCCTGGGACGGCAAGGTCGATGGGACGGTCGTCATCCAGCCCGGCGACATCCTCAACTGCTTCCGCCGCAACGTCGAAAACCCGATCACCCTGACCATCAGGGACGGCGCGGTGCAGGACATCGCGGGCCCGGGCATGGACGCCGCCCTGCTGCGCGACTTCATGGCCAGCTTCGAGGACGAGCGCGCCTACGCCATCTCCCATATCGGCTGGGGCCTGCCGCCCTCGGCCCACTGGTACGACAACCAGCTCAGCCGCACCCGCGACGGAGAGATCGGGGTCAACAACCTGAGCTTCTTCGGCAACGTGCTGTTCTCGCTCGGCCCCAACACCGAGCTGGGCGGGACCAACGACACCGCCTGCCACGTGGACATCCCGCTGCGCGACGCCTCGCTGGAGCTGGACGGCCGGATCATCGTCGACCGCGGCCGCATGGCCGTGGACGCCATGGCCGCGTGACGGGGGGGGAACGCGCCATGAGCCTCGACGCCGCCGCGGCGGCCGGGACGGAGGCGGGCCAGCCCGCCGCCGCGCCCCGCCCCCGCCCCGCCCTGTCCGCGTGGGAACGGCAGAGCCGCCGCACCACGCTCTCGCTCCTGGTCCTGCCGGTGCTGGCGATGCCGGCGATGTTCGTCACGCCCCTCGTGGTCCTGATGTGGATGAGCGTCGACGCCGGCGACGGGACCGTCACGCTCGACGGCTATCGCGGGCTGATGGCGCCGGTCTACCTGCGCCTGCTGGGCTTCACGCTGGAGCTGTCCTTCTGGGTGACCGCCGCCTGCGCCGCGCCGGCCTGTCCCATCGCCTACATGATGGCCAACATCCCCGGGCGCTTCGCGAAATGGATGGCGGTGTCGCTGTTCATCTCGCTGCGGCTGTCCTTCCTGGCGCGGACCTTCAGCTGGATCGTGATCCTGCAGCGCAACGGGGTGGTGAACGACATCCTGACCGGGACCGGCCTGATCTCCTCGCCCCTGCGGCTCGTGTACAACGAGACGGGCGTCTATATCGGCCTGATCCACATCCTGCCGCCCTTCATGATCATCACCCTGGTCCCGGGCATGAAGGCGATCGACCCGGCCTATGCGCGGGCCGCGCTGTCGCTGGGGGCCTCGCCGTTCAAGGCGTTCCGGCAGGTCTACCTGCCGCTCTCGGCGCCCGGCCTGGCCGCGGGCGCGATGCTGGTCTTCATCCTCGCCTTCGGCTTCTTCATCACCCCGGCCATCCTCGGGGGCGGGCGCACGCCGACCATCACCCTCGCCATCCGCGATCAGATCCAGGAGCTGGGGGACCTCCAGCTCGCCGCCGCCACCGCCATGGCGCTGCTGGTGATCTGCCTCGCGATCCTGCCGGTGTTCAACCGCGTCGCCGGGGTGGACCGCATCTACAAGGGAAAATCCTGATGGACGTGCCGACCACCCCCCGCGCGCGCCGGGTCCTCGGGATCTACGGCTGGACGCTGCTGCTGCTGGTGATGGCGCCGGTGCTGATCATGATCCCGGTCAGCTTCGGGCCCGGCGCCGCGCTGTCCTTCCCGCCCGAGGGGCTTTCGTTCGAGTGGTACGAGAACCTCGCGACCGACCGGCGCTGGAGCCGGGCGGCCCTGCTCTCGCTCCAGGTCGCCGCGATGGCCACCGGCTTCGCGATCCTGATCGGGGCGCCCGCGGCGCTGGCGGTGCACCGCACCCGGGGACGCCTGGCCGAGCTGCTGAAGATCTTCTTCATCGCGCCGATGATCGTGCCGATCATGGTGATCGGGGTCGGGTTCTACATGATCTTCGCCCAGCTCAGGCTGCTGGGGGTCGCCTGGCCGCTGGCGCTGGCCCACGCGATGATCGTGCTGCCCTTCGTGGTGATGCCGCTGGTCGCGCGCCTCGCCTCGCTCGACCCCGCGCTGGAACGGGCCTCGGCCTCGCTCGGCGCCGGGGCGCTGCGCACCCTCTTCACCGTGACCCTGCCGCTGCCGGCCCCCGCGATCCTCGCCTCGGCCGTCTTCGCCTTCATCTTCTCGTTCGACGAGGTGGTGCTGGCGCAGCTGCTGGCCGGTCCGCGCTTCGAGACGCTGCCGCGCAAGATCTACGAGAGCATCACCCAGAACGGCCTCGACAAGACGATCACCGCCATCGCCTCGGCGCAGTTCTTCCTGGTGGCGGGGCTGCCGCTCCTCGACGCGGCCCGGCGCCGGATCCGCCTGCCGCGCCGGGCGGCGGCGGCCGCCGCGCCCGGGGTCGGGCGCCCGCCGCGCTCGCTCTCCGCCGCCGCGACGGCCGAGGCCGCGCCGCCCGTCCCCCGGGCCGCGCTCCGCTCCCCCGCGCCGACCGATTGCGAGCCGCCGCTGCTCGCCCCTTCCACCGCCCAGAGGCCCCCCATGCTCGACACCTCCGACGCCCGCGCGCCCGCCGCCCCCGCCGACATCCACGGCTTCGGCATCCAGTTCCAGGGCCTGTCCAAGTACTACGGCGACAAGGCCGCGGCCTCGGACGTGAACCTGACGATCAAGCCGGGCGAGTTCATGACCATCCTCGGGCCCTCGGGCTCCGGCAAGACCACGCTGCTCATGCTCATCGCCGGGTTCATCGCCCCCGACGCCGGGCGGCTGATGCCGGGGGACCGCGACATCTCCCGCACCGCGCCGCACCAGCGCGACATCGGCGTCGTGTTCCAGTCCTACGCCCTGTTCCCGCACATGAACGTGCTCCAGAACGTCGCCTACCCGCTGCGCGCCCGCGGCGTGAAGAAGGCCGAGCGGGAGCGGCGCGCCCGCGCGGCGCTGGCCAAGGTGCACATGGAGGACTTCGCCGACCGCCGCATCAGCGACATGTCGGGCGGCCGGCAGCAGCGCGTGGCGCTGGCCCGGGCGATCAGCTTCGATCCGCGGGCGCTGCTGATGGACGAGCCGCTCGCCGCCCTGGACCGCGAGCTGCGCGGCCACATGCAGACCGAGATCCGCCGCCTTCAGCGCGAGCTGGGCCAGACGGTGATCTTCGCCACCCATGACCAGGAAGAGGCGCTGAACATGTCCGACCGGGTCGCGGTGATGAACCACGGCAAGATCCAGCAGGTCGCGACGCCGAAGGACCTCTACCAGCGCCCCGCCAACAGCTTCGTCGCCGGCTTCTTCGGCGAGAGCAAGCTGTTCCACGGCACCGCCGGCGGCGCGGCGCTGACCGTGGCCGGGCGCCCCCTGCCCCTTCCCGAGCGGCGCGAGGGCCGCGCGGTGCTGTGCGTGCGCCCCGAACAGGTGCGCCTGGCGCAAGCGGGCGACGCCGCCCCCGACGCCCACGCCCCCGACTGGGCGCTCGACGGGCGGGTGACCGACGCGCGCTTCCTCGGCGCCATCCTGCGGCTCGAACTCGAGACCGTCGCCGGCACGGTCGTCGCCACCCGCCGGACCGGCGGCGACGCGGCCGCCCCGGGCGTCGGGGCGCTGATGAAGGACCACTGGGATCCCGCCGCGGGCCACGTCATGGCCTCCTGATCGCCCCGTCCCGCCGCGCGGCCCCGGACCACGGGACGCGCGGCCCCCTCCTTCCCTCCCGCTCCTCCTCCTCCTCCCACCCTCTTCAGCAGGAACCCCCCACCATGAGCTTCGACACCTCCCGCCGCTCCCTCCTCGCCGGTCTCGCCGCCGCCGGCGGCCTCGGCGCCCTCCCCGGTTCGCTGCGCGGCGCCCTGGCCCAGTCCGTCGGCGACAAGCTCGCCGGCGACGGCGAGGTGATCGTCTGCACCTGGGGCGGCAACTATTCCGACATGATGCAGAAGATCTGGTTCGACCCGTTCAGCGATGCGACCGGCATCGGCGCCTCGACCACCGCGATCCCGGACATGGCCAAGCTCGAGGTCATGGACCGCGTGAACAACGTGGAATGGGACCTGATCGACACCAAGGGCGCGCAGATGATCCAGGCCGCCCGCAAGGGCCTGCCGGCGCCGATCGACTACGACCTCGTGTTCTCGATCGTGCCGAAGGAGGCGATCGACCCCGCCGCGATCCGCGCATACGGCATCGGCTCCGTCGCCTTCTCCACCGTCATCGCCTGGAACACCGACACCGTCGGCAAGGACGGCCCGCAGACCTGGAAAGAGGTGTTCGACACCTCCCGCTTCAAGGGCCGCCGCGCCCTCTACGCCCAGCCCCGCCCGACCTTCGAGATCGCCCTGCTCGCCGCGGGCGTGGCCCCCGAGGACATCTACCCGATGGACATCGACGAGGCGTTCGAGGCCTGCGACGCGATCCGCGACAAGGTCGACCTGTGGGTCGAGCGGACCTCGCAATGGGGCGTGCTGATGCAGAGCGGCGAGGTCGACATCGTCGGCGCCTCGCTGTCGCGCATGAAGGATGAACATGAAGGATGAAAAGGACGCCGGCCGCCCGACCGACTACCACTTCAACCAGTCGATCATCGAGCAGTCCTGCTGGACCGTCCCCGCCAAGGCGCCGGGCCGAGAGGAGGCGATGAAGCTGATCGCCTGGATGATGCAGCCCGAGGGGATGCGCGAATACGCCTCGGCCATGCCCTTCAACGTCGCCAACACCACCATCTACGGCGACATCCCCGAGACGCTGGCGAAGAACCTGCCCGGCTATCCCGAGAACGCCGCCAGGAACATCCAGATCGACGAGGCCTGGTGGGGCGAGAACGCCGAGGCGGTGCAGCTGCGCTGGCTCGACTGGATGTCCCGCGCCTGATCCCTTCCCCAGCATTGCGGCGGGGGTTTTCTGCTCCCCCCTGGGGGGGGGGGGGGGGGGGGGGGGGGGGGGGGGGGGGGGGGGGGGGGGGGGGGGGGGGGGGGGGGGGGGGGGGGG